>NZ_JAGQDN010000015.1:0-144843 GCF_021270385.1 Brevibacillus sp. AF8
GCGCGGTAACGCGTGGAGCTGACGAATACTAATCGGTCGAGGACTTATCCACACATTCTTAGCAATCATGCGTATTCAGTTTTGAAGGAATGAGATGAAAAGCTGTATTCCCGATTACTTGTAAAAGTAATGGAGAATGCAGCTTTTTTTGTATTTCCGCGAGCACCTACAAATCTGATTCAAAAAAATACGTGCTCTAATAAAAGGAGCGTGTGCACAGCCAAGATCGGCGAGCGTGGTCATTATTGTGATTCCAGTCGATTATGCTATGCTGAATGACATACAGCTTTTTCAAATGAAAGAGGGATCAATATGCTTATTCTTGCAGTGGAGGATGAAAAAGCGCTGCTTCAGACAATTGCAGGAGTCCTGAGTGATGAAGGATATCAGGTGGATACGGCAGACCGTGGAGATGATGGCTTATTATTGGCGGAACGCGGCATCTACGATTTGTTGGTCCTGGACATTATGATGCCAGGAATGGATGGTCTTTCATTGGTGAGAACGCTGCGTGCAAAAGGTATAATGACGCCGGTTTTATTTTTAACAGCAAAAGATAGCGTAGAGTCAAGAGTCGAGGGATTGGATGCCGGAGCAGATGATTATTTGGTCAAGCCTTTTGCGGCCGAAGAACTGACGGCGAGAGTGAGAGCTCTCTTGCGCCGACAAGGGAAACAGAACACAGAAGGCGAGCTGGCGTACGGTCCTCTGTCGCTGAAGATAAATGAATATGACGGCTTTGTTGATGATGAGCCGATGAAGCTCACCACGAAGGAGTACGAGCTGCTTAAGTACTTCCTGCAAAATCGGGAGCAAATTTTGACGCGCCAACAAATTTTTGACCGCGTATGGGGAATTGATTCAGAAGCAAATTACGGAGTAGTCGATTTGTATGTCCATTACCTGCGCAAGAAGCTGGGTGCTTACGAAGGCTTCATCCGAACGATCCGTAATGTGGGCTACATTTTGAAAAAGGAAGACAAATGATGTTTCGAAAAACGAGGATTCGGCTCGTCACGTTGAACGTAGTAGTGGTGCTTCTCTTGTTGAACGGGCTGGGGAGTGCAGTCTACTACACGATGAAGTACCGTCTCTATTCGCAGGTGGACAGAGAAATGACCAAAGTCAGTCAAAGGCTGGCAGTTGATGCTTTGCCTCGACTCCACCGAATTGAAGACGATCCTTTTCCATACAACCGTCAGGAGAGGAAAAAGTTTAACGATCTGGATCGCCGATATGTTTTGCTCGTTTGGGATAGCTTTGGTCGTGTCATCGGGACTGCATTTGGTGACAGGCTGGAGCCAGAGGAGTATGCAAAATTCCAGCATAACGAAAAAGCAGACGGTATTGAAACGGAAACAGTGAATGGACAAGTCTACCGCGTGCAGACAGTTACTGTTCCGAAAAAGGTTGTTGTAGGCAATCGTATACAGACCGCTTACCAGTTTCAACTGATTTACAATCTGGCACCTGAGCAAAACATGCTGGACAGCTTGCTGTACGTTGTTGTGATCGGCGACATTATCAGTATTGTCATTGCGATCGTGGCTGGGTGGTTTTTGGCGAGAAGGGCACTAATCCCGATCCAAGTCTCGTGGGAAAAACAGCAGCAGTTTATTGCTGATGCTTCCCATGAGCTGAGGACGCCGCTCACGGCCATCATGGTCAATCTGGAGAGGCTTTTCAGACACCCGGATCATACAATTGAGCAGGAAAGCGAAAAAATCATGATTGGGATGCAGGAGGCCAAGCGCTTGAGCAGGCTCGTGTCGGATTTGCTCACACTGGCTCGCAGTGATTCGAACGAGTTGCAGATCATGAATCAGACGTTGCGCTTAGACGAAGTAGCGATCAAATGCACCCAGGTTTTTGCGCAACTTGCCATCGCACGGGAAATTCGTCTCGAAACAGACATCCAGCAACCCATTGAGATGGTGGGGGACCAAGAACGTCTGCATCAGCTCATGGTCATCTTGCTGGATAATGCCTTGAAGTACACCAACGAAGATGGCCAGATTTATGTTTCTTGCAAAAAGGAAGGCGGCCGCGTTTCGATTCTCGTAAAAGACAGTGGGGTCGGGATTTCCAAAGAGGATATTCCGTATTTGTTCGATCGCTTCTTTCGAGTGGATAAAATGCGCTCTCGAGCGACAGAAGGAACCGGCTTGGGACTTTCCATTGCCAAATGGATCGTGGATGCGCACCACGGAAAAATTCAGGTCAGCAGTGAGGTAGGTATCGGAACGAGTTTTTTGGTTACACTTCCAATAAAGCCGTAACAAGATGGAAAGGACCGTTTTCCTAAGCGTAGGGAATCGGTTCTTTTTTCAAATAGTGGAGCAATTCCATTTAACATACTTTTATGTTTCAAATATCTCTAAATTAAGGTAAACTATAAGCAGAGAGGAGTGGTTGTACGAATGAACATGACGATCACTAAAGCAGCGGTAGCATGGTTTCGCGAAGAATGGGGATGCAAAGAAGGAGACAGCATTCGTTTTTTTGTCCGATACGGAGGCGTTAGTACGGTTCAGGATTCATTCTCGATGGGGATTGCCAAAGAGTTGCCGAATGAAATCGGCATTTCGACAGTAGAGGATGGCATCACTTTTTATATGGAAAAAGATGAGCTGTGGTATATGAATGGAAGAGGATTGATTGTTGATTATCGGCCGGAGACTGACGAAGTAGATTTTAAGCTGGATTGAGCAAAGAAAATGGTAGAACATATCCCGTAGGCCAGATGGGGCCATAATAAGGGTGCTGCTTCGAGAATTTAGAATGGCTCACAAAAAGGGGCTGTCTCATAAGTCGATTTTTCGGCTTAGAGACGCCCCTTTTGCATTTCACAAACGTTGATATATCCATGTTCCTGATGTTTAAATTTCAGCGGATTTGCCCTTTTGGGACAGCCCCCTCTTATTTGGCTGGCCAACCATTGTTCACTCCGCCAAAGGTATCGTTGTCCTCTTGGATGACTGCGCCTTGTGGTGTGAAAGGACCATCGTTGTTGACAACAATCGGCGAAAATCACTTCCTAAGACCTAAGGAAAAATCAGGGAAAATAGCACTAAAACATGTAGATATTTTTATTTTTTGGAAATATATTCAATATAGTAATATTATCTTCCAAAGTATCTAGTGAATTCTGGCTGGATATCTACTTTGCCTCATCTGGTTTATGAGAGGATGGCTTGATCACATGAAAAAACGAAGAACATGGCTTTATTTCTTTGTACCGATTGGTTTCCTTGGAGTCATTTCTTTGTATGCGGCTTTGATGTACCAGCCCCTTCTTTTTGTTTTTGGCGATCAATTTTTCCGCAGAGACGATTGGGAAAGAATTAAGCCCAAGTATTTCCAAGGGGTAGCGTACTCAGCGGACGAGGAGGTAAGGCTGCTGGAACAACTGAGCTTGGAAGAATTGATCCTTGATATTGGAAAAAAGATGGGGGTGAAGACGGATGAGCGTCTGATTGAAGAACAATTAAAACAATTGGGCAGCACAAAAGCGGAGCGTGAAGAAACGTTGCGCCAGATGAACATGACGGAAGAGGATAGCATTCAAAACATAAGACGGGCGATGATTGGTTTTGAAGTGAAAAAGATCGTGACTCGGGATGTTGTGGTGACACAAGAAGAAGTAGAAAGATTTTACCGGGAACAAATCGAGTCTTTTCGCATTCCCGAACTGCGCACCATTTATTATGTACGGGCTAAAAATGGCGACAAGCTTTTGTTGGACAAGCTGAAAGCCGCATCAGCGGAACGTTTTCAGTCCCTGCTGAAGCAATATGGCGAAGATCCCGAGGGGCGTGCCGGATTGCATGAACTGGTCGCTCAGTCCCAAATGTCCGAGAATTATAACGAGATGATTGCGAAGGCCGTGTTTCACTCTCCCGTAATGCGGATTGTTGGCCCTTTTGAGAGCCAGCAGTGGACCTATTGGTTTTTCCCTGCTGAAGTCATGCCCCCAAGAACACAGACCCTCCCGGAAGTAAGCCAAAAGATACAGCAAATCATTTATCAAGAGAAAGAATCCGTGGTGTACCGCAAGTGGCTCGAGTCACAGAAGAAATCTAACAATTACCTGTTTTTGCCTGAGAATTTGCAAAGGAATAAATTTTTGGCGTTTTGGAGTGACTTACGCCTTCTTTTCAATTCGTAAGTCGTTTCGAATAAATAAAAATGATAAAGGAGAAATTACCATGAAAGTAGGAAAAATGTTGTTGACTGCACTCATTTGCTGTAGCTTAACGGGGATGGCCGCTCCCGCATTTGCGGAGAATGAAATTGCCGACGAGCCTATGTGGGACAGCGCGCCCGCACCAAAAAATTACAGCCCGGAAAAGAAGAAAGAAGCCGAAGGAATGGTTATTAACCAAAAATCTTTCACTCTTGCCGCGAATCCAATCATCGTGATCGACCCTGGACACGGTGGAGATGATCCAGGAGCATTGGGCAACGGTTTGAAAGAAAAAGACCTGACTTTGGACATAGGCCTTCGATCCAAAAATTACATCGTTGCCAACTATCCGGCTACGGTTTACATGACGCGAAGCTCTGATACAACCGTTGCTCTGTCTACCCGAGCCTCTTATGCCAACTCCAAAAACGCCAATTTTTTTGTCTCCATGCATATCAATGCCGCATCCCTTTCCTCGGCCAATGGAGTAGAAACTTACAAT
This sequence comes from Brevibacillus sp. AF8, assembly GCF_021270385.1. Taxonomy (NCBI): domain Bacteria; kingdom Bacillati; phylum Bacillota; class Bacilli; order Caryophanales; family Paenibacillaceae; genus Brevibacillus; species Brevibacillus sp. AF8. The sequence goes on from NZ_JAGQDN010000015.1 coordinate 4,689, forward strand.
TACCCCGGATCAACAACCAGCTTGCGATTGGCAACGGAAACGTACAACCAATTAAGAAATTCGTTTGCAAATGACAGGGGAGTCAAAGCAGCAGAGTTTTACGTATTAAAATACACAAACATGCCGGCATCTTTAGGAGAGACCGGATTTATTACGAATGCGAGTGACGCATCCCAGCTTGCACAAAGTTCCTTCCGTCAAACGCTTGCCACCCAATACGCTACCGGGATGCACCGTTACTGGTGGGGATTCTAAACAAATGATTACAGCCAACCATGCCTTGAAACGGGATCCAGCCGTTTAAGGCACAAACCATTCGATTACGAAGAGGGGCTGTCTCATAAGTCGATTTTTCGGCTTAGAGACGCCCCTTTAGCATTTCTCTCATCTGGAACAGCAATTTGGATCGGCCGCATTCGATAAAAAGAAGTTCTGGGATATTTTTCATTTTATACTTAACAAATAAAAATGTATGTTATATTATGAATACATACCAAATCGAAAAAGGAGGAAGTTACATGCGTTTACTTGATTCTTACTTGGAGCTTGGCATTACGGGAATGGCACGTGCAGCTGTAGCAGGATGGTTCGACGGTCATTATGGGGCAGCTTTATTGGCAGGGTACTTCATGGATCGTGAGCACGATCTCCCTGAACATGTAAAAGAGGGCATTGAACGGACATGCGAATCCTTCCGCAAGCAAAAGCCTGAATGGTTTGTTCCACTAGATCAAGACGAGCAAGCTGACCCCTCCTTGTTACAGCACGTCATCGATGGCCTCCAGCAAAATGTGAAGCAGCTTCGGACCTCAGGCCATGGACTAGCACTAGGTGTGTTGGCATTAAAAGCACTGCGCGAACGCCCTGATATGATCACTCCGACTGTGGTGGATGGCCTGGTCAGAATTCTCCAAGCGACGACAGAAGACAGGAAAGACCGTTATTGGGGCATCGAGAATTACCATGGCATGACGATTGATGATGTCAAAGACGACGAAGTTGCGCCTTACCATACAACGGCAGAGATGGCAGAGCGGGCGTTTGACGAGCTACGTTTGGTTATACCGCCACGTGATATTAACGGGGTACGCTATCATTTGGCGAGCGAGGTCGTCCATAACATCACACAGGCTCATGCGTTAACAGATCTGGAGCGATTCGGTTATGAGGATATTGTGAAGCCGGGTATCGTAAACCATCGTCTTCAAATCTATTTGAATCGCCATGTCCCTGAGTTTACTTTGGAAGATGAGGTGAAGGAGCCAGCGTTCGAGGAAATTTTCTCACCGTTGTACTGGGAAAGAACATACAGCGATCCGCATGCATTGAAGCTTCCATATGCTGCACTGGATCTGCTAAAGCGGTTTCCACCAGAGAAGAGAGCTCATGCAGAGCGGAATTTGTGCAAGCTTTTGACGATTACGGATTAATAAAATCGCACAAATAAAAAGAACAGGGAGGCCAATGGGCACTCTCTGTTCTTTTTCACTTCGAATGAGTGTCGTCTACCAGGTAGGAATGACAGTCGTAGTAGATTCTCGATTTGCATAGTAGCTCTTATGCTCGATCAGGGCATTGCGAATGGCAGACTCATTGATGTCAAAACCGATCCCTGGGGTTGTCGGTACAGCCAGCATACCAGGTGCTGCAAAATCGATGACAGGTGTCACGATATCTTCTGCAAAGTAACGATGCGAAGGGGATGTGTCGCCGGCAATCGTGAAGTTGCTAAGCGAGGCCATCGCGATGTTGTGCGCGCGTCCAATTCCTGCCTCCAGCATTCCTCCGCACCATACAGGTACGCCGCGTGTCGCACACAGGTCATGAATCTTCTTGGCGTCGGTCAGACCACCTACGCGACCGATCTTGATGTTGATAATCCGGCAACTGCCGAGCTCGAGTGCTTTGCGGGCATCTTCCACCGTATGGATACTTTCGTCGAGGCAGATCGGTGTTTTCAGCTCTCTTTGCAAGGTGGCATGGTCGATGATGTCATCATGAGCCAACGGCTGTTCAATCATGATCAAACCAAAGCCATCCAAAGCCTTCAGCATCTCCATGTCTGCCAGCGTATACGCAGAGTTTGCGTCCGCCATCAGTGGAACGTCTGGTCCAAATGTGTTGCGGATCGCACGCATTGGCTCGACATCAAAGCCCGGCTTGATTTTCACTTTGATCTTTTTGTAACCGTCACGGATGAAGCCCTCTACCCGTTGCAGCAGTTTTTCGATGGTCGGTTCAATTCCGATACTCACACCGACGTCAATCGTCGTGCGAGTTCCGCCCAATGCTTGGGAGAGGGAGAGGCCGTTCATTTTGGCGTACAAGTCCCAGACGGCACCTTCCAAAGCGGCTTTGGCCATGTGGTTGCGGCGCATCCAGGAGAAGAGGCGGGATACGTCATCAGGATGCTCGATCTCCCGTGAAAACAGCTGCGGGATCAAATACTTTTCTAGCATGTACCAGACCGTATCGACATCTTCCTCGTTGTAGACGGGGACGTCCATCGCGACGCTTTCGCCGAAGCCGACATGGGCACCGCTGTATGCACGCACGAGAATGCATTCCTTGTGGGTTTCAACTCCCATGCTCGTTTCAAAAGGGGAATTCAACGGAATTTTGATTCGTTGCAGGTCCACGCGTTCGATTTTCATGTTCATCTCTCCTCAATCGTTCATATGGATTGTCGCTCAAACGTTTTCAGTACCGTTCTTGCCAAAATCTCGATGCCGTCTAGCAGTGCTTCTTTTTCAAAAGTCATCTGCGGATGATGAAGTCCTGGTGTCAGGCCACAGCCTAAACCAAGCATGGTCGCGCGAAGCTGTGGACGTTCTTTTGTGTAATAGTGGAAGTCTTCCGCGCCTGGTGTCTGGATCGGCGGTTCGAGCTTCTCTGTCCCCAAGGTTTGGGTAATGGCATCGGCCATGATCAGTCTCGCTTCTTCGTTCACTTCCGCCGCATAGACGCGTTCGGTGATCTCGTAAGACAGCTCAACTTCATAGAGACGGGAAACGTGCTGCAAAATGTGCTCGACACGGGCAAAGAGGGCGTGAATGACTTCATTCGTCTGTGCACGCAGGTCCAAGTGGAACTGTGCCGAGCCCGGAATGATATTGCTGCTTTTGCTACCGGCAGAAAGCTGCGTCATTTTGACAGAATAAGGGACGAGCGGGTCGAGATGAATGCCTTTTAACTGCTCGACAATCGCAGCGGCTACCTCGATAGCGTTGACTCCGAGGTGAGGTCGTGCACCATGAGCATCGGCACCCTTGATTTGCCCGAATACTGTACCCGCCGCCCCGTGCAGGATAGCAGAAGCAGCTGTGCCGCACGGGATTTCCTGGATGGGACGAAGGTGGACGCCGTACAGAAAATCAATATCGTCCACTACTTTCTTGTTCACCATCGCGAGTGCGCCATTTCCGCTTTCTTCTGCTGGTTGGAAAATGAGCTTCAGGCGCCCAGGGAGCTGGACGTCCATTGCTTGCAGCACCATCAGGACGCCTAATGCCATGGTCATATGCGCATCGTGTCCGCAGGAATGGTTCGCAGTAAAGACGCCGTTTACTTCTTGCCAGAGTGCGTCCATGTCTGCCCGTACGCCTACAGTGAATTTTCCTGGCGTCAGATCGCCCCATTCGCCAACAACACCCGTCACGTCGTCAAAGGTAGTGACGCGGCAATTGTGTTTTTTCAAGAAGTCAGCGATAAACGAGGTGGTTTGGATTTCCTCCCAGCTGATCTCTGGATGCTGGTGTAAATGCTCGTATAGAGAAAAAATGGCGGGCTGCAATTGTTTGATCGTTGTGCGCATGGTTCCTCCATCGGTTTGTTCGTGAGTAGTCGGTAAGTGAAGCGAAGGCTACGCCAATCCAATTGACGCAGCCATTTTTGTGAAAAGCTTATTTGTTACGAAACGCCGATTGTCACTGCTACAATGAGCGCGATCGAAGCGATAATGGCCCAACCAGCTAGCAGCTTCCAAATGAATTTGACCCATTTCTCATACGGAATGCCTGCAACAGCCAGATAACCCATCAACGCAGAAGAAGTCGGGATAATGGAGTTGGTTACCGCATCGCCGTATTGGAAGGCAAGAACCGCTATCTGACGTTGGATGCCGAGCAGATCCGCAATCGGCACCATGATCGGCATGGTTGTCGCTGCCTGTCCACTACCGGAAGAGATAAAGAGATTGAGAAAGGCTTGAATCACAAACATGGCCAGGACGTTAACGGCATCTGGCAAATGACCAATCGCTGAAGTCAGACTGTTAATCATCGTATCGATAATTTTTCCGTCTTCCAGGACGACCGTGATCGCGCGGGCAAAACCTACGATCAGCGCGCCAAACGTAACGGCTCTCGCACCAGCAACGAAGGAATCAAACAGCGTATTGACCGACAAACCTCCGACGAGACCAGCAACCAGGCCCATGATCAGGAAGGAAGCGGTAAGCTCTGTCAGGAACCATTCGTACTTGAATACACCGTATACGTTGAAGGCGAGGCCACAGACCATTACCAGGAACACGAGCTTGTGACGCGCATTCAAATCGGGGATGTCTACTGCTGCCTGTTCTTGACTAGCGTGATTCTCTACGCCATATAGCACGCTCTTGGTCGGGTCAGCTTTGACACGATACGCATAACGCATGACGTACCAGATGGCAAAAGCGAGCACGAAGACATACACAACAGCGCGGAAGGTAAGACCAGAGAAGAGCGGCAATTGCGCGAGCGACTGCGCCACCCCAACCGTAAATGGATTGATCATCCCGCCCATGAAGCCGGCTGCAGCTCCCATGGTGATCATGGCTGTCCCTGTTACGGCATCAAAGCCCATCGCACGAGCCAGCGCGATACCGATTGGAACGAAGATGATGCTTTCTTCTGCCATTCCCATCGTGAAGCCACCGATGGAGAAGAGGAACATGGAAGCAGGAATGAGCAGCTTTTCCCGACCCTCCAAGTGTCGGACACCTTTATTGATCCCGGCCTCAATCGCTCCGGTCTGGCGGATGATTCCGAATACACCGCTTACAATAAAGATGTAGAAAATGATTTGCGCTCCTTTTTGCATCCCTTCTGGAATCGCTTTGAACATGTCAAAGAACGAGACCGGATCACTTTCTACAGGATGGTAGCTGCCGTTGACGACGATGGTTTTGCCTGAGGCAGCGTCCTTGACGCGATCGAACTCACCAGCCGGGAGCACGTAGGAAGCCAGGGCTGCCAAAATGATGATGATAAAGAGGATGGCATAGGTATGCGGCACAGAAAAACGTTTCTTTGCAGGTTTCAATGGATGTGTAGACATGAGGTCACCTCGCTTTTTTTTGCTTATGACAAGCAAGGGTCGTGCCAAGTGTCGAAATTTCCCGAATATAAGCGTTTTTAGTGGATTTTCATAGGCAAGGTAAGGGCAGAAAACGAGCTTTAGGAATGTTTATTAGGTTTTATGCAGCCTAATACATCCTATTATTCATTGGGCGGAAGTTAAATCCGCCCGTGTTTTCGCAACAATTCAATACCCGCGGGGGTGATGGAGGTTCCTTGTCGGGTTGTGCCTGAACGCACCAAACCTTGCTGCTCTAGCAGTTTTAGCTTGTGTCGTAGTGCGCTCTCCGTCCAGCCTACGGATTGTAGCTCAGGGGAGTGCGCCAATTGATAACGACCGACTGGTTTGTTGGATACGTAATAATGATGCAAGCAATACAAAATATCCAGGTCGCGGTTGTCGTCCAATTTAGGGATAGAAGCTGTTTGCTGCTTTTGAAACAGGCTATCCGTCAATCGTTTGGGGAGGTCCTGAATGCCGATGACAGGATGCTCGCTGACTGTAATGGCATAGTCGACGACATTTTTCAGTTCGCGAATGTTCCCCCGCCAATCATGGCGATTGAATAGCTCCATCACTTCTGGCGACCATGTTTTGCGAATGCCTTGCTGCTCCAGATGCTCATCGATGAGAAGGGGAATATCGCTGATTCGCTCACGCAAAGCGGGAATTTGGATCGGCAGGACAGCTAGACGATAGAACAGGTCCTCACGAAAGCTTCCTTGGGAAACAGCGTCTTCCAAATTGCGATTGGTAGCTGCGATGATGCGGCAATCCACAGAGAGAATGCCTGTACCGCCCACGCGGATGACCTGCTTTTCTTGCAGCACGCGAAGTAGCTTGACCTGAATGGCTCCAGAGATGTCCCCGACCTCATCGAGAAAAATCGTCCCGCCGTCTGCTTGTTCAAACAGGCCGGGCTTTCCGCCTTTTCGTGCTCCTGTAAAGGCACCGTCTTCGTAGCCGAACAGCTCGCTCTCCAGCAGGTTTTCCGGCAAGGAGGCACAGTTGATTGCGACAAAGGGGCCGTTTTTGCGTAGCGAGTGCTGATGAATGGCATGGGCGAACAGCTCTTTTCCCGTTCCGTTTTCACCTGTCAGCAGGATCGTTTGATTGTTTTTTGCCATTTTTTTGCCGAGCTCGATGGCTTGGAGCAGTGGTTGGCTTTGTCCTTTGATATCGGAAAAGGAATAGGTGGCTGTATGGCCGCGCAAGGTGAGCGTGGTTCGCAACCGTTGGATTTCGGTCACGTCTTTTAGTGTACAAACGAAGCCTAAATGCTCATGCCTGCGGCGTATACTTTGACTGCTGACGATAAATTGCTTGTGATCAATGGTTACGAGAGCGTCCTCCAGATCTTCCTGCTCAAAAAAGGGCTGCAGCAAGCTGTGCTCCTTCAACACCGTGTACGGTTGTCCAACAATTGAGGATGCCTGTGGACAAAACAACTCAACGGCGACGTCGTTAATAAACGTAATCAGACCTTGTTCGTTGCAAGCGATCACGGGGTCTTTGACTGCCTGAAAGGTAGATTGCAGCTGGCTATTGAGCTTCTGTACCTCTGCGTAGGAGGTGCCGAGCATTTTCGCGAGCTCAGACATTTCTACGATGAAGGCAGACAAGTACTCGCGCTCCCATTCACTGGGCACGCCTACCTTGCGACCGGTATCAATCAGGTCATGAATGCTGATTTTGCGAAAACCGAGATCAATTACCTCTACGTGAGGAGGAAGAGGTACGTCAGGAACGCTCATAATGATGGCGTATTGAAATTCGAGATCATCAAATGTGCAGCCAGGGTGAAAGGGGACGTAATTCAAATGATCGACGTTCGCCTCCAATAAGTTTTGGATGACCTCCTGTGCGGAAACTGGCGAATTGTTCATGACAGGGACGGTCGTCCCCGGAGGAATCTGCATCAGCGCTTTCATTTTGCGCAGCTCGAAAAAACGATTTAAAACCGTGATGGGTACGGAGTCAGCAACAGCTTGACGGGCAACGGTGTATAGCTCTGGGGATTTGGTTGTGATAAAGACATGATCGACTCCGCTCAAATCGGGAATGTGCTCATGGCTGGCATAGCCGATGACTTTGCAATACGGCTCGAAATAAGCCCTTAGTTCTTTTAACAAAAATTCGAGAGTGTCCGTTCCTTTTGCTATCAAGACAATGGTGTGGTCCATGCTGCACCGCCTTTGCTCAAACAATCGTGAATGTTTTGTAATCTCATGATAGCACAATGCCTGGCTGTAATCGGATGGATTCGCTTGTATAGAGAGGAAAGACAAGGATTGATTTGCGGGTGGGGAAATGTGTTTTAATAGAAATTAGAAGTAAGAACATAGGAAAGCAATAACAGGAGCAGGAGGAATCAGCATGGAGGACAGATTGGTTCCAGAGGTGCTGCAAATGATTGGGGAAGTCTTGCCGGACGGGGTATCGATTGCGATCTCGGACGGCTCACAATACTTGTACTATCAACCGAGTTCCAATATTGACTTGAAAATTACGCCAGGGGATCTCGTTCCCATTGGCTCGGCTACACATCAAGCGCTCATGGAAATGGGAAAAGTGGGGCATCAGGTGGAGAGTCGTATTTTTGGCGTGCCGTACTACGGACTCTCGCTTCCATTAGTGCGAAATGGTCAGGTCATGGGCTGTATTACCGCCATCTATCCACCTCAAAACGTTCCGCTCACAAATCCGGAGCCGCGTCTATCGTTTTTGATCGGAAAAGGGGAGGACGGCTGGCTGCCCATACCATTAACGGAGATCGTCTATATCAGCTCTCATGAAGGAAAAACGCTTCTGCATACGGCTAGCGGATCATATGCGAACAAATACAACATGGCTGAACTCGAGTACATGCTCCCGAAAGAGCGATTTGTGCGCTGTCATCGGTCGTATTTCGTCAATATGGAATCGATCGGCTTTATTCATCCGCATTTTCATTCGACGTTTTTATTGGAGATGAAGGACAAGCAAAAGACAAGAGTTCCTGTGAGTCAGTCGTACGCCAGCTCGTTTCGGCAATTGCTCGGCTTCTGAAATATCTGACAAATGAGAATGATTCGCTGCCGTTTTTTCTTGATAGCCGCGTAAAAATTCTGTTTTGTTGAAAATCGAGTGCCCGCTCAGAATCCTTGTGCTAGTGTAAAGGCAATAAAGATGGCATGGGAGGTCACAATGATGTGGGAGCGCTTACGCGATAAACGACTGGCAGATAAAATCGTGACGGCTGAGGTAGCAGCAGGATGGATTGAGAATGGCATGACGATCGGGTTAAGTGGTTTCACGCGTGCTGGTGATGCCAAAGTCGTGCCGCTCGCATTGGCTGAGTTGGCGAAAAAAGAGAACAAGCCTTTTGGCGTAAACGTATATACAGGAGCATCACTCGGCTCCGATGTAGATGCCGTTATGGCGGAAGCGGGGATCATCAACAAGCGATTGCCTTTTCAAGCAGATCCGGTTATGCGCAAAAAAATCAACGATGGTAGCATGATGTTCGTTGACCAGCATTTGTCGCATACAGCGGAAGCAATTCGTCAGGGAGCGATTGACGCAATTGATTACGCGATTGTGGAAGCGGTTGCAATTACAGAAGAGGGTATGATCATTCCGGCTACGTCCGTGGGGAATTCTAATATTTTCGTGGAAAATGCCAAGCATGTCATCATTGAGTTGAATATGGCTCAATCGGTGGAATTGGAAGGCATTCATGATATTTATACACCCGCAAAACAAGGAGAGCGTGAACCGATTCCGCTCACGTCTGTGGATCAGCGCATAGGCACAGCAGGGATCCCGGTCGATCCGAATAAAGTAAAAGGGATTGTCCTGACGAATCAGTTGGATTCTCCGTCGACAATTGTGGAGCCGGACGAAGAAACGGCGCAGATTGCGGCACATCTGATCGAGTTTTTGCGTCAGGAGGTAAAAGAGGGACGCTTGCCGAACAATCTCGCGCCATTGCAATCAGGAATCGGATCGGTAGCGAATGCGGTTTTCAACGGATTTTTGGATTCGGAATTCACGGATCTGACAGTTTTCTCAGAAGTGTTGCAGGATGCGGTGTTTGATTTGCTTGATGCAGGTAAAATTTCGTTTGCCTCAGGCTGTTCGATCACGCTGACGGCTGATAAGATGAAGCATGTCACCGAAAATTTTGCCCAATACCGTGACAAGCTGCTGTTGCGTCCGCAAGAAATCACGAACCATCCGGAGCTGATTCGCCGCCTCGGTCTGATTGCGATCAATACAGCGATTGAAGCGGACATCTACGGCAACGTCAACTCGACCAACGTGTCGGGTACACGAATGATGAACGGCATCGGCGGCTCTGGTGATTTTGCTCGCAACGCACGTCTGGGCATCTTCGTAACCAAGTCGATTGCCAAAGGTGGAAACATTTCGAGCATCGTTCCGTTTGCCTCCCATGTGGATCATACCGAGCACGATGTCGATATTATCGTCACTGAGCAAGGCTTGGCTGACTTGAGAGGCTTGGCTCCGCGTCAAAGAGCCATCAAAATTATCGAGAATTGTGCGCATCCGATGTACCGCGATCAATTGATGGCATACTATGAGGAAGCACTCACACGTGGCGGGCACACCCCGCATGTACTGGAAAAGGCATTCTCCTGGCATGTACGTTACGCGCAGGAAGGCACGATGCTTGCGAAAAAGCCAGCGTTGGTTTAGTCGATGGAATGATGAAAAAAGTAAACCCGCTCGGGCGTTAAAGCCTTGGCGGGTTTTTCTCGTCTCCAATGCAATGTTTACGTTTTTACGCTTGCAAGCTTTCCTGCCTTTTTTCCTGAGCAAATGAAGCCCATGCAAAGCCAAAGCCGACGAGGACGAGCAGACCGCCGACCCAGCTGATGTGAGCAATACCTACATGGTCTACGATCCCCCCACCGAGACCTGCACCTAGCGCCAGTCCAAGCTGAAAAACCGAGGTGTTCATGCTGAGGGCCACCTGCGAAGAGTGAGGGGACAGCGTGATCAAATAATACTGCTGGGCTGGAACGGTGGTTTGCACGGCAGCGACCCAGAACATAACGGTGATGATTGCCCCCATGAACAGTTGCGAAGACAGCGGCAGCATCAGCAGGATGACTGCGTGAAGAAGCAAGCTGACATACAGCGTAAGGCGAATCCCCCATTTGTCGGTGGAGACGCCTCCGATCCGCGAGCCAGCCACACTAGCGAGGCCTGCCAAGAAAAGCGTGGTGCTTACCCAAGCAGTCGTCATGGCGGAAGTGCTCTGTAGAAGCGGAGTAATGTAGGTATAGACGGTGGAATACCCTGTGACAAAGAACAAAGAGATAAATAGCGCATGAATCACCCGTTTGTTGCGGAGTGCGGCCAACTGTTTGCGTAGCGGGACAGCCTCTTCCCCCTGCTGCTTCGGCAAATAGGCCAAGATAGCGAAGAAGGGAACGAGTGTCAGGACGGCAATGAGCGCGAAAACAGGGCGCCATCCCCAGATGTCTCCCAGCATGGTGCCAAGTGGAACCCCAAGCACGAGCGAGAGGCTGAAGCCCATGAGGATGATCGCGATGGAGCTGCCTTTTTTCTCTGGGGAGGCCATATTGGCTGCTTGCGAGAGAGCTACCACGGTGTAGATGCCTCCACAAAGCCCCAGCAGAATGCGGGATACCATCAACAGCGAGAAGCTCGGGCTTATGGATGCGAGCAGGTTTGCGGCTATGAATGAAAACAGCGTCCAAAGGATGAGCTTTTTGCGTTCTACTCCGGCGGTGAGCGCGATCAAGACCGGAGCTCCAAAGGCAAAGGCAAGGGAAAAGGCGGTCACTAACTGACCAGCGAGAGAGAGGGAGACATGGGTGTCATCTGCGATCATGCCGATGATTCCAGTTACGATTGATTCAGCTGTGCCAATCATGAATTCTCCCAAGGCCAGCAATAGGATTAAAAATTTTTTAGACAAGGTGGTTCACTCCTCAAGCTAACAAAATTGACGTAGTGACATTTTACGAAACGATTTCTATAATTTACATACATGAACCAAGGTGTTTGTGATGAATGGCTTTCTATATACAAGTTAATTGGCAGGAAACGCTTATGGATTTGAAAGGATGATCTGCGTGGACCAAATCGATTACAAAATCATGAGCTTGTTGCACGAAAATTCGCGGATACCATTCGCGGAGCTGGGGAGAATCATCGGGATGACGCAGCCTGCCGTGAAGGAGCGGGTCCGTCGTCTCGAGGAGCAGGGAATCATTACGGGCTACCGCGCGTCGATCTCTCAGGAAAAACTCGGTAAGCACACGACTGCTTTTGTCATGTTCCGCACCAAGCAATGTGCGGCGTTCATCGATTTCTGCAAGCAATCGCCGGAAGTGACAGACATGTACCGGATCAGTGGGGAGTATAACTACATGCTGAAAGTGGTAACAAGGTCGACGGAGGAATTGGTTGCCTTCTCGGAACGCACTGGGGATTTCGGCTTCTCCTATACATTGATCGTGCTAACGGCGCCGTTTGAGCAAAAAATGATGCTGGAGGAAGAGAAAATCTTCTGATCGTGCTTCTGACTGAACAAAAAAAAAGGGGCTCCGCCATATCAGGGCGAAGCCTCTTTCCTTTTGCGTATCGCGAAAATGCTATTTTTGCCGTACATACTGCTCGTCCCTCATAAACAGACGCCAGAAATAAATAAAACCGGGTACGAGAATCGCAAAGCCGACCAAGTAACAAATGAACAGAGCGTGGAACGTATCCGGGTGTGTAAAGCTGGACTCAATCGTCACATGGGGATAGACGATGTAGGGGAGGCGTGCTGCACCGTAGGCATAGCTGGCGAGCAGATATTGCGTTGTGGCGACAATGACCGCAATCCGCGGAAGATGGATGCCGAAGTATCGACGGTCTTGAGGCAGCAAAAGAGCGATATAACTAATGAAAAAACAGACCGCCGATGCAATAAGCCACGGCAAATAATCGAGAATGCGATCATATAGCCATTTTGCCTCTATCTGCATCGTCAGCACGGTAACCAATGCCGCTAGCAGCGTAATCGGCCCCAGAAGCACCGCATCCCGGCGGTAGACGGCGAAGGCTTGCTTTTCACCTGCGACGAAGGAATAGTCCGCGAGAAGCAGCGACGAGAGGTAGAGTGTGCTGCTGACGGCAAGACCAATAAAAGAATAGACGTGCGGGCTGGTCAAAAAGAGTCCCCAATCGAGAGACTCCACACCATTGACCGTTCGAGCCAGCCCGCCCTGTGTCACAGGAAGTACGCTAATTAACAGAGCTGGCACCAATATCCCGGTAACGCCTGAGACGATGCTGAGCATCTTGTCATACCTGTAAATCAGATGAGAAAACACCATGAACGTACTGCGAATCAACATCAATAACACCACGAGACATCCGGGAACAAGCAGCAGGCTTGCCAATGTGTAGGTCGCGCCAGGGAAAAAGGTAACGAGCGCGACTACAATTAACACGATAAAGACATTCACGACCTCCCAGGAGGGCGAGAGGTAGCGATTGGCGATTTGGGTGGCTTTGGTTTTTTCCCGATTCAAATAGATCATCGACCAAAAACCAGCACCGAAGTCGAAGGAGGCTGCGACGGAATAGATGACGACGAAAATCCAGAGCAGCGTAATGGCAATAATCGTGTCGGTCATGCCGTTCCTCCGTCCACTTTCGGCTGTTCTGGCGGATCGAGCTGTAAGGGATGGCGGCCAAAATAGCTGCGGAATACGAGCAGGGTGACGATCGCGAAAAATACGTACACCGAGAGAAAAATCCAAAATAGAGTAGAAATGCCTGCTGCTTGGGTAGCAGCGTCAACTGTTTTCATCACGCGATACACCACCCATGGCTGGCGTCCTGTGCAGGCAAAAATCCAGCCGAATTCGATGCCTAGCAAGGCGAGCGGTCCACTCGCGACAAAGATCCAGAGAACCCAACGGGGAAACTGAGATCGTTTTAGGAGCTTCTTCCAAGCGAAGCCGATGAAACCTACAAAGATCAACAAGCTACCGATGATGACCATCCCGTTAAATAACGTATGGATGTAGAGTGGAGGCCACAGCTCCTTTGGAAAGTCGTCCAGACCGACTACGACCTCGTCAAAGCGATTGGCTGCAAGGAAGCTGAGCGCCCATGGAATCTCGATGGCGTATTTGACTTCTTTTGTCTCGGGATCGGTAAAGCCGCCAATCGCGAGTGGGGCATATGCTTGTGTTTCAAACAGTCCTTCCGCAGCGGCCAGCTTTTCCGGCTGGTATTTATGCAAAAGCTGCGCGGATTCATGCCCGTTCAAGGCAGTTAATAGGGAAAAGGTGCCTCCCACGATTAAACCGGCCAAGAGTGCTTTTTGATGATACAAATAAACCCGACTGCCTTTTTCAGCGCGCAGCATTTTCCACGCTGCTACACCAGCGACGATGAATGCCCCCGTCATATAAGCAGAGACAGTTACATGACCTGCCGTCACGAAAAAGCTGGGATTAAAAAAAGCTTTCCAAGGGTCCACGTCGACGATTTGCCCATCGACCATCCGAAAGCCAGTTGGCGTGCCTTCAAAGGCGTGGACATTCGTAATCAGGATCGCGGACGCCGTCGCACCAAGCAAAACCATGAACAAGCTCAACAAACGCATGTTGCGGGATAAGCGGTGAGCCGCGTAAACGTAGATGGACATAAATAAGGCTTCCACGAAGAAAGCGAATATTTCGATCTGAAAAGGTAGCGAGATCACCTTGCCGACAATCTCCATGAATCCAGGCCATAATAGGGAAAGCTGGACTCCAGCAATCGTACCAGAGGGGATCGCGACGCCTAATAAGATCGCCTGGGCTTTTGTCCAGCGTTTGGCCATCATCTCGTAATCTCGGTCACGCGTCCGCCAAAAGAGGAGCTCCACCAGCAAGATCATGAGCGGGAGACCAACACCCATGGTCGCAAAAATAATGTGAAAGGCCATAGTCGTCCCGAATATGGCTCTGGTCATCACGATATCTTCCACGTTCAACTTCCTTTCTGATCGGCACCAAAAATTGTTAACGATTTCCTCGTTAATGTCCCATGAGGAGGCGGAGTTTATACGAAAAAGACCGTCACAAAAATGTGACGGTCGGGCTTGATGATAGGATAAGGACGTTTAGAAGAGTAGATTATTTACGATAGAGTGGATAATCAACCTCAGTTGGTATTTGAATCAACACCAGGCGGAGTGGAGCATCCGTTGAGGCTGTGTAGATGGCTGTGCTGCTTTCCGCGGAGGAGAGAACGACAAAGTCACCTTTGGTTGCCGGGGTGTGGTTCTCGCTGACAGTTGCTTTCTCTGCAACGCTTCCGTTCCCTTCCACTATGACGACTGCGTGAGCATAACCAGCCGGGAGTTCTTTTTCATACGACTTTCCAGCGGGAATCGTGATATCGCTCATCAAGGAATCCGTGACCAACTGAATGGGAGCAGACGATCCGATGATGTGTTTTACTTGGACACCATCGACATCCTCAGACGGAAACTCCTCATGATCATACTGATTGTAAGTAGGCGGTTGCTTCGTTGTCTGCGCAAGATGCGGTTCAAACCAGATTTGAAACATTTCTGTATCCTTGCCGAGCTCTTCTGCATGGTACGCGCCTGAACCGGTTTGCATGATCTGCGCGCCGCCTGTCGACACCTCTTGAAGATTTCCGAGCGTGTCCCGATGTCCGACTGTCCCTGTGAGGACATACGACAAAATTTCAAAGCCGGAGTGAGGATGCAGCGGAATTTCAAATGTCTTCAGCGATTTTGCCCATGCCCAGTAAAAAAGCGGTCCTACCCGTTTGACAACGGAGCCTTCATGAGGGAAGCCAATTGGTTTATTCTCTACGATTTCACCGTCGCCAAAATGTCCTTTTGCTTGCTCGTTCTGTGTGTAGACGCGGATTTCCATCTGATGTTCCTCCCTTAGTACGATTGCTGGCTTACGGGGTGTGAGGAGTTGCCATTAAAACAAAATGTATGCGCCTGGACCGATCAACGCTACCCCAATAACGACTGCGATTAATGTCAGGTTGTATTCGAATCCGTTTTGTGTGACCCAATATCCATTTTGACCGTGTACCTTCAGAATGGCAACCAGCATTGTGAAAGCAAGCAGAATAGCACTTGGCCAGATACCTACGCCTGTGGCAAACATGAGACCGCCAACGAGTTCAGACAATCCAGCGACAAAAGCCATTGCTACGCCAGGTTTCACTCCGATAGACTCCAGCCAGCCGCCTGTTCCTTTCAAACCATAACCGCCAAACCAGCCAAACAGCTTCTGTGCACCATGACCTGCAAACGTCAAACCAATGACCAAACGAATCAACAACAATCCAGTATCCAACACTTTTCATCTCTCCTTAATTACTTTTAATTAGTATATCTTTATTTTAAGATATTTGTCCAAAAAGGCTGGCGGGCCTTAGAAGGATTCCGCCAGTTTTACTGCTTTTTCTACACCAGCTGCAACGAGCTCAGCTGCTTTGTCTTGGAATTGGTTGTGACCTTCTACGATCACTTCGGTTACATTGCTAACGCCCCAGAAGCCGAGGATCGTGCGAACGTATTTGTTTGCCATTTCCATCTGAGCCATAGGCCCTTCGGAATAAACGCCACCGCGTGCGCTCAACAGAGCTACTTTTTTGTCGCCCATCAGACCAACTGGACCTTCAGCTGTGTACTTGAATGTTTTACCTGCTTGGGAGAGGTAATCCATGTACGAGTGCAGAACAGCAGGAACAGTGAAGTTCCACATTGGGAAAGCAAATACGATTTTGTCTGCTGCTGTAAACTGGTTCAGGTATTTGTTAACCAAGTCAGCACGTTTTTGCTCATCAGCAGACAGCTCGATGCCGTTTCCTGCTTTCCACATAGCAGTCAGCATGTCGTTACCGTAATAAGGGAGGTTTTCAGCAAACAGATCCAACTCAACGATTTCGTCGTTTGGGTGTGTTTCTTTGTATGCTTTCGTGAAAGCTTCGTACAGCTTTACACTTGTAGCCTGCTCAACTGGGCGATCGTTTGCTTTAATAAAAAGTACTTTACTCATGAAAATTTCATTCCCCTTCCGTTTAGTAAGTCGCTAACTTTTAATGTGTAAATCTTGATTTTAAGATTATTACGTATCAGATCTTTTGTCAACACTTTTTTAAAACGATTGTGGTGAAGAGAGGGGCTGCTCATCTAATAAGTAGCTTGAGCAGTGCGGCCCAATTTTTTTAGCAGTTCGATTGCTTGACGTTGTTCTTCTGGTGTGAGACCTTCCATCGCTTTCTCAATAGCGAGTTGATGAGGAGGGAAGATTTCAGACAAAAATTGATGCCCTTTTTCAGTGAGTTCCGCAAAAATGACGCGGCGGTCTGCTGAACAGGGCTTGCGAATGAGCAGTTGCTTCTTTTCGAGTTTGTCCACAACGTATGTGATGTTTCCGCTGGAGATCAATATTTTTTCGCCAATTTGCTGCAATGGTTGAGGACCTTTATGAAATAATACCTCTAGTACGCCGAATTCAGTTGGATTAAGTCCATGCTCGCGAATGTGACGATTGGAGTGAGCGGTAACCCAGTTGTATGACCTTGATAAAACGACAAAAAGATCGAGGGGATCATTTCGAAGTGGTTTGTCAGACATAATGGACCCTCCTTTACATCGAAATTTCGATATCTTTAATTTAAGATAATCCTACATGATCGTGTTCCTGTTTGTCAAATTAAGATAAAAATAAAATGAAAAACACGCCTGTACAAACAGTTGTCTTAGTGATAAACTTTTGTTTGTAAACGAGCTGTGAAAGCGTAACAAAAGAAAGGAGGATGACCGTGGAAAAAGACATGCAGATCCTTCATCATATCCGGCAAAATCCTTTTATCACGCAGCAGGAGCTGGCTGATCTGATTGGAATCTCACGTTCAGCGGTAGCTGGCTACATCGCACAGTTGACCAAACGCGGGGAAATCAAGGGACGGGCTTATGTACTTCGTGATGAAGGAATGATTGCTTGTATCGGTGGGGCCAACCTGGACCGCAAAGCACGCGGCAAGCAACAGGTGCGTCTACATTCATCCAATCCCGTAACGATTATGGAATCGTGTGGAGGGGTGGCACGGAATATCGCGGAGAACCTCGGTCGTCTTGGCTGCAATACGTCCCTCATTACGAGCGTTGGTGAGGACAAAGAAGGCGAATGGCTCTTGCAGGAGACGAAAAAGCACGGGGTGCACATCAGCCAGGTGTGGAGACTTCCTACACAGCGGACGGGAACGTATACGGCGCTTCTCGATATTGATGGCGAGATGGTTGTTTCCCTGGCGAACATGGATATTTACGATGCTCTCACACCGGAGATGTTTGCGGAGAAATGGTCGCATATTGCAGCAGCCCACGTGGTTTTCATCGATACAAACATTCCGGCGGACTGCTTGGCCTACATCATCGAACGCTGCCGGGAGGAAAACATCCTGCTCTTCGTTGACCCGGTCTCATCCATTAAAGCAAAGAAGCTCCCACAGCAATTGGACGGAGTAGAAGCGATTTTGCCGAATCGCGAAGAAGCCGAGCTGATGGCTGGCATGAAGATCACGACGATCGAAGAATGCGCCGAGGCTTGCCGCAAGATCAGGGAACGAGGCGTCAAGCACGTCATTGTGACCTTGGGCGAAGAAGGCATTTACTATCAATCCGAGGACGTTGAGGAGCATATGCTTCCATATCCAACAGAAGTAGTAGATGTAACGGGTGCGGGAGATGCGTTCGCGTCGGGACTACTGTATGGCATTGTAAACGGAGAGTCTTTCCAGAGAGCGTGCCGTCTTGGATTGGCAGCATCCGCTCTGACATTGCAAACAGAGCAGTCCGTATCTCCTCTATTAAAAGCAGAACAATTGGAAATGGCCGTAGAACAATTCGAAAAGGAGCGATAAGAGATGAAACAATATTTGACCTTTACTGAGGAAGTACGCCACGCATTGGAGAACAACCTGCCGGTAGTTGCACTGGAGACGACGATTATTTCGCACGGTATGCCATATCCGCAAAACATCGAAATGGCAAAAGAAGTAGAGCAAATCATTCGCGACAACGGTGCTGTACCAGCTACGATCGGGATCATGGACGGCAAAATCAAAATCGGTTTGTCTGACAGCGAGCTGGAGGAGTTTGCAACGAATAAAAACGTAGCAAAAGTAAGTCGCCGGGACTTCGCTTACATTTTGGCTAGCGGTAAAATCGGTGCGACTACAGTAGCCGCTACCATGATCGCAGCTGAGATGGCTGGCATCCACATGTTTGCAACTGGTGGTATCGGCGGGGTACACCGTGAAGGCGAAATCACTTGGGACGTATCTGCTGACCTGACTGAGTTGGCTCAAACAGATGTAGCTGTAGTATGCGCGGGTGCGAAATCGATCCTCGATATCGGCCGCACACTCGAATATTTGGAAACACAAGGTGTACCAGTTGTGGGCTACCGTACGGATGAATTCCCATCCTTCTTCGCTCGCGAAAGCGGATTTGGTGTAGACATGCGTATCGATACACCAGAAGAAGTCGGTAAGATGATGAATACCAAATGGGATCTGGGACTCAAAGGCGGTATGATTATCGCAAACCCAGTACCAGAATCCGATGCACTCAACCACCAGGAAATCGAGGCTGTGATCCAAAAAGCACTTGCAGAAGCAAAAGAAAACAACATTGCAGGTAAACAGGTAACGCCATTCATGCTCGATAAAGTGAAAAAGCTGACAGAAGGCAAGAGCTTGGCAACAAACATCGCGCTGGTGAAACACAATGCTGAAGTAGCTGCAAAAATCGCGGTAGCTTATCAGAAAGAAGCGAATCACGGTAAATAAGAGAGATTGAACAACAAAATAGTCAAAGAAAAACGAGCCGCTAGAATCGCTTCTAGGGCTCGTTTCGTTTATTTTACTCACTCCCACCAATGCTGCATTCCACGGACTCCAACATCCCACATCTTAGCGTTTCCGGAAACGATAATGGTAATTTCGTTTACCTCGTTAAAAGGCAACTCCCTTAAAGCCTCTGCCTCTTGATAGGATTGTTCGTTTAACTGAGATATTTCTTGTCCATCTACGATGATTTTGGCTTCACCCGTTGAGTCTCCGTTGTCGGGAATGCCGAAATAGAAAGAAAGCCAGACATTTTCTTTGTTCCCCAGAATATAGGTGTATGTTTTGGTTGGTTCACCTTCACTGCTATACACGTTCATTTTCGGTTCTATTCGCTCACCTGCTACGGTGAAGCTTGGGAGGTTCTCCGTCATAGGTGTAGTTCCTGTCATTTCTTTCATAACCGTTAATGATTGGACAGGGCCTTCTCTTTTTTTGAGGATTTCAGAGACTACCATGACTCCAAATATAAGTACAACAATCGTTAGAGCCGAAGCAATGAGCTTTTTATAAGAAATATTTGAAGAAAATCCTACTCGATAGGCAACATAGCCAATGGCTGCACCTAATGTATTGGATATCACATCATTGATATCAAAGCTGCCAAGATACGTTAAAGCCTGAATCGTTTCTAAAACGAGAATCGCTATGACAAACAAGGATATGAACTTCCCAAATCTGACACGATACAACAGGGGAAATAATATTCCAAAAGGGATAAAAGCAGCAACGTTTCCGAAATCAACAATCCAGGAATAAGTTAGTTCCGGAAATTTAAGTGGTACTCCTTCTGGGACAAGGATAAAGGTATATCCTTCTACACTAGTTGCACCGTCGAGCCTGTTAAACGCAAAGAACATAAAAAATAAAATTAAAATCGTATAGCAGATGGTGCCAACTAAGATGACTTTCCGTGATTTCGTTTCCATCATTTCAATCTCCTTAAAGCAATTGTTTCTGAATGATTTAACTCTCAATAAATACGTAAGTGATTAGTTGTTAGTCACATCCTTCATTTCTCCCGGTATTTTCAGCACGTAACGCCCATTTAGAAAAAAAATGAAAAAAGCACTTGATATACCCTGAGGGGGTATTGTATAGTAAAGGTGTGATCAGGAAACAACGTTAGGGAAACGATACGATAAAATATACCCCGCTAGGGTATTCGGAGGGATTATAATGAGTGCCAAAACAGCAGAGGCAACAGTCGCAATTTCAGGGATGACTTGCGCAGCTTGTGCACTGCGCATCGAAAAGGGCTTGGGAAAAATGGAGGGAGTGGAGACCGCCAACGTCAATCTGGCTTTGGAAAAATCCACAGTCGTGTTCGATCCAACGAAAACGAACATCGAGGACATCCGCTCCAAAATCGAATCGCTCGGCTATGGCGTCGTCACTGACAAGGTGGAGCTAAACATCTCGGGAATGACATGTGCGGCTTGCTCCACACGGATCGAAAAAGGCTTGAACAAAACAGCCGGGGTTCTGAAGGCAAACGTGAACCTGGCGATGGAAACCGCCACTGTTGAGTACGATTCCTCACAGGTAAGTGTGACGGACATTATTCAAAAGGTAGAAAAGCTAGGGTATCAGGCCACTCGCAAGGAAGAAGGAAAAGAAGAAGAGAAAGTAGATCGTCGCCAGGAAGAAATCAAACGGCAGACCCGCAAGTTCTGGATTTCCGCGATTCTTTCGCTCCCGCTGCTCTGGTCGATGGTGAGCCACTTTTCCTTCACCTCATTTATCTGGCTGCCTGAAATCTTGATGAATCCGTGGGTACAGCTCGCATTGGCAACACCCGTACAATTCATCATCGGAGCACAGTTTTACGTGGGAGCTTTCAAAGCCCTTCGCAACAAGAGTGCCAACATGGATGTGCTGGTGGCTCTCGGTACCTCGGCTGCTTATTTCTACAGTTTATGGGTCGCGATCAACTCCATCGGTGCTCATGGTGGCCACATGCTGGAGCTGTACTTTGAGACCAGTGCGGTACTGATCACGTTGATCGTTTTGGGTAAACTGTTTGAGATGAAAGCAAAGGGGCGCTCTTCGGAAGCGATCCGCAAGCTGATGGGCTTGCAAGCAAAAACAGCCGTAGTCGTACGGGATGGCGCCGAAATGACCATTCCTGTAGAAGAAGTAAGACTGGGCGACGTCGTTCACGTGAAGCCGGGCGACAAAGTACCTGTAGATGGCATCGTCATGGAAGGACAGTCCGCAGTTGATGAGTCCATGCTGACTGGTGAAAGTATTCCGGTGGATAAAGCCGCAGGCGATACCGTCATCGGCGCTACCTTGAACAAAAACGGTTTCTTGAAGGTCCAGGCAACCAAAGTAGGAAAAGAAACGGCACTGGCGCAAATCATTAAAGTAGTGGAAGAAGCACAAGGAACAAAAGCACCGATTCAGCGTGTAGCTGACAGCATCTCCGGGATTTTTGTCCCAATCGTAGTAGGGATTGCTATTCTTACTTTCTTGATCTGGTACTTCTTCGTTATACCTGGCAACTTCGGTGAGGCTTTGGAAAAAGCAATTGCCGTACTCGTAATCGCTTGCCCATGCGCCCTCGGTTTGGCAACACCGACCTCGATCATGGCGGGCTCTGGACGCGCAGCTGAGCTGGGCATCCTGTTCAAAGGCGGGGAGCATCTGGAGACGGCTCACCACCTGGATACGATCGTCCTCGATAAAACAGGAACCGTAACCAAAGGCGAGCCAGAACTGACAGACGTCATCGCCATTGATATCGAAGAGCAAGAGCTGCTCTCTTTGGTTGGTGCCGCTGAGAAAAACTCTGAGCACCCATTGGCTCAAGCTATCGTTCGTGGTATTGCGGATAAAGGAATCACTCTGTCGGATACAGGTTCATTTGAAGCTATTCCTGGTTTTGGTATCCGGGCAACCGTCGCTGGCAAAGAAGTACTCGTCGGTACCCGCCGCTTGCTGGAAAAACATCAAATCTCGTACCATGCAGTGTCTGATACCATGCTGGCACTGGAGCGCTCCGGTAAAACGGCGATGCTCGCAGTCGTCGAAGGCAAGCTCGCTGGCCTGATTGCCGTAGCGGATACGATCAAACCAACCTCCAAGCAAGCTGTTCAACGCATGAAAGCAATGGGATTGACTGTGATTATGATGACTGGTGACAACCGTCAAACTGCCGAGGCCATTGCCCGCGAAGCAGGAATCGATCACGTCATCGCAGAAGTCCTGCCTGAAGGCAAAGCCGCAGAAGTGAAAAAACTGCAAGAACAAGGCAAAAAAGTCGCGATGGTCGGCGATGGTATCAACGATGCTCCTGCACTCGCTACCGCTGACGTCGGTATGGCAATCGGCACAGGTACAGATGTGGCTATGGAAGCAGCCGATATTACCCTGATGCGCGGCGAACTGACTAGTGTCGCAGACGCCATCGAGATGAGTAAGCTCACCATCCGCAACATCAAGCAAAACCTGTTCTGGGCATTGGCCTACAACACCTTGGGCATTCCAATTGCCGCAATCGGCTTACTTGCTCCATGGCTTGCCGGTGCCGCAATGGCCTTCAGCTCCGTATCCGTCGTACTCAACGCTCTGAGACTACAACGAGTGAAGCTGTAACAACAGTAACAAGCGGCTTCGTCCGCCTTACCTATACAACATAAAATGCAAGGAGAGATTGATCATGACAAATATCACATTGAACGTAGAAGGTATGTCTTGCAACAAATGCGTAGCGCGCATTGAGAACACATTGAAAGATCTGGGTGCAGAAGGCAAAGTAAACCTGGCTGAAAAAAAGGTTGAGGTTTCCTATAACGAGAGTAACTTGACTCTGGATACAGTAAAAGAAGCAATCGAAGACCAAGGCTACGACGTCGTTTAATCATCGTGCCTATCCAAAAGCTCCTGCCTGATTGAGGCGAGAGCTTTTTTCTTTTTTGTAAAGAATTCGTAAATCGTTAATCAAACGTACATATTTCAACGGATGAACGAAACAAAATCGCATGAACACCTGATTTTACTTTTATCAAACCTTGTTAGGTGCTTTATATGGCCTTAAAAAAGGGGATTTAGAATGAAATCAAACAGAGAACACAGCAATGTCTGATAGTGAAACAGGAGGAATGGTCATGCTGGATTTGCATATGCACACGACTGCTTCTGACGGAAAGCTGTCACCTCGGGAATTACTCATAGAGGCCAAAGAGCGTGGTGTGAATTATTTAGCTATTACCGACCATGATACCGTGGATGGTTATCTGCTTGCCCGTGAGGATGCCGAACAGCTCGGCATACAGCTTATACCGGGAATTGAGTGGAATACAGACGGATCGGAGGACGAACTACATATTTTGGGGTACGGCTTAGATATATCCGATGCTCGTTTGCTTCATGTCATGGAAAGACGGCAACGGGAGCGTATCGAGTGGATCAATGAGATAGTTGTGGGCTGCAATCGACAGGGGCTGTCCATTTCTATGGAAGAGTGCATGGCACGGGCGAACGGCGGAGTGATGGTTCGCACGCATGTTGCCGAGGTCATTGCCGACCGGGGCTACTGCTCAACTCCCCAGTCTGCCTTTGAGACGTATTTGCGCAAAGGGTGTGCCGCTTACGTGCCCCGTCCTATCTTTTCTGCACGGGAAGCAATTGAAATTACCCATGAAGCGGGCGGAATTGCTGTACTGGCTCATCCTGGCATCTACCCTTTTGAGGTTCAGCTTGATGCGTTGCTTGAATACGGAATCGACGGCATTGAGGTATATTATCCGAGACATTCTGCAGCAAAGATGGCTTTTTGGGAGAGACAAGCCAAAGCCCATCATCTCATCCGTTCGGGAGGAAGCGACTTTCACGGTCATCGCTCACGCAACCCATATCCGGTCGGTAGCGTGCCAATCCCGGCAGAGGTAAAGGAGTGGTGGAAATGCTGTATGTTTCATCAACACTGATGTGGGCTTACCCGGTAGAGGCGGCTGTCTTGATTGCACGTCAATACGGATTTGCGGGTATGGAGGTATGGGCGGAGCACGTCTGGTGTTACCAAAGTGACCCGAAAGAAATCCAACAGGCGGCAAAACGAGCGGGAATGAAGCTGACCTTGCATGCAGCTAGCTGGGATTTAAATTTGTGTTCGCTGAATCATGGCATTCGCAAGCAATCCATTGAAGAAGTGAAGCGTTCCTTGACGCTAGCAAGTGAAATCGGAGCCAAAAGTGTAACCATCCATCCGGGACGAGTGACGCTGTCTCCCAGAAACCGAAGCTGGCATGAGCCGATTCTGATTGAGAGCGTGAATGAGCTGGCGTACGAAGCAAGGAAAAAAGACTGTATGTTGTCTATCGAGCACATTGAGCCTCTGCCGAAGGAAATGATCGTGACACCGCAAGATATGAATCAACTGAGAATGGCATTGGAATACCCGACGACAACCACGTTTGATATTGCTCATGTTCCTCTTTCCTGTTCCTTGTCGCAATTTTACAGCGAGCTAGAGGGGATCGATAAAATTCATGTGAGCGACGCTACGGCAACCAAGCTGCATGTGCCATTAGGAACAGGAGAGATTGATTTGCCAGGCATTTGGCCGTTGTTGTTTGAAGAAAAGAGACCCGTTGTTGTAGAAGGCTTCGATGATGCGAGGAGCTTGTCTCAGCTTAAGCAAAACATGGTTTATTTACGGCAAGAGGATTGTGTTTCATTTGGATAGGAGGTCCGTATTATTTTGAATATTCTCGTAACCAATGACGATGGAATTTTTTCAAGTGGAGTGCTTTGTCTGGCACAGGCACTTCAGCCCTTTGGCAATGTATCCATTGTCTGCCCGGATCAAGAACGTAGTGCGATCAGCCATGCCATTACGTTGAAATCGCCAGTCAAAGCAAACAAAGTAAACTTTTTTGAAACCTCGCTGGAAGCATGGGCCGTCAATGGCACACCGGCTGACTGCGTCAAGATGGCGATTGAGGTCATTCTCAAGGAAAAGCCAGATGTAATTGTATCTGGAATCAACCGTGGACCGAATCTGGGACGGGATGTCTTTTATTCAGGTACGATCTCAGCAGCGATTGAGGGGGCGATGTACCAGATTCCTTCCATCGCTATATCTCTCGCTACGCTGAAGCCAAACCCGAATTTTTCAATCGTCGAGCCGCTTGCCTACGAAATATTTGAAACCCTGCTCAGACACAAGCTCAGTCCCGAAACGGTTCTGAACATCAATCTCCCGTATTTGTCCAGGGAAATGGTAAAAGGAGTAGCAGTCACGCCGCTGGCAATGGATGTTCTGCGCTATCAATATGTGGGCTTGAACGATCCACAAGGGTATATGTGCTACTGGCTCTCCGACCACTTGAGTGAGCTTCACTTTGAGGACGAGGAGTCCGATTATTACAAGCTTCGCGACGGTTATATCACTATTACTCCTTTGCAATTAAACATGACGAATACTGCCATGAAGGCAAAAATCGGCAAATGGTTTCAAGGCGCGAAGCAAAGCACTTAGCTGTTAACCACTCATGATTTTTAGGAGGAATGAACAATTGAAACGTGTTCTTAGCCCAAAATGGACCCTTTCTTTATTCGCAGCCGTTGCTGTCTTCGGACTGGCAGCCTGCGGTTCCCAGCCTTCTTCCACATCACCAACCCCGGCGGCGAACACTGAAGCGACATCTGAGTCTGCCCCTGCCCCAGCCAAAATCGCAGGGTCGCTGAGCTTTTATACCTCCCAGCCAGATGCAGACGCGCAAGCATTGATCGAGGGTTTTTCGAAAAATTATCCGGAGGTAAAAGTAGAGCTGTTCCGATCCGGTACAGAGGAAGTGATGAGTCGCTTGCAGGCGGAGGCACAAGCTGGGCAGGTAAAAGCAGATGTGCTTTTGGTTGCGGATGCACCGACCTTTGCTAGCCTGAAAAAACAGGATTTGCTCATGCCGTATGCTTCGCCCGAGGCTAAGGACATTCCGGCGGAGTGGAAGGATGCAGAGGGCGCCTATACGGGAACCAAAGTGATGGCAACCGTTCTTGCAGTCAACAGCAGCAAGGTTGCCGCTCTTCCGGACAGTTGGAAGGTTCTGACCAGTCCGGAAGCCTCGAACAAAACGATTATGCCAAGTCCACTCTACTCTGGAGCAGCAGCCTATAACATAGGCGTACTTACTCGGCAGGCTGATTTTGGTTGGGACTACATAGCTGGACTCAAAGCAAACCAGATGACAGTCACTAAAGGCAATGGTGCCGTATTGAAAAGCGTCGCAGGCGGCGAGAAGGAATATGGGATGGTTGTGGATTACCTCGTAGCTCGGGCGAAAAAAGACGGCTCTCCAGTCGAGCTCATCTATCCAAACGAGGGTGTTCCTGTCATAACCGAACCAATCGGGATCATGAAAGCAACGAAAAATGCAGAGGCAGCAAAAGCGTTTGTCGATTATGTGCTCTCGGAAGAAGGACAGCAGCTTGCAAGCAGTCTCGGGTACACTCCGATCAGAAAAGGCATCGCTGCTCCGGAAGGGCTACGCGCTCAAGACCAGATCAAGGTGCTTTCTGCGAATACAGATGAACTTGAAGCGAACAGAGAGGCGGACAAAAAGAAATTTGGAGAGATGATGGGTGCAAAGTAACTGGCAAGCAGCAGTGTCCGAGCGCAAGATGGGGGAACGGCGAAAAATAGCCGTGCCCCTGTCGTTGGAAAAGGCGGCCACATGGATCGTGCTGGTGCCGGTCGCCTTCTTTTTTATGTATCCGTTGTGGAAGTTGATCGCTCTTAGTGTGCAAACAGAAGCAGGGATCGGTCTTCGATACTTTGCGGATGTGATCACACATGAACGCACGTGGAACGCTATCGGTCACAGCGTTACGGCGGCAGGAGCTTCTACGCTCATCGCGTTAGTCATTGGCGTGTCGTTGGCTTGGTTATGCGCCTATACAGACATACGCTGGAAGTCTGCCATTCATGTACTTGCCCTGTTGCCATTGCTGATTCCCTCGTACGTGATGACCTTGGCCTGGACACAACTGGCAGGTCCGCAAGGGGTATTGAACCGGGCAGCGAGCTGGCTTTATGGTGGGCCTTTGGAGCTGTGGGACGTCTATGGCTTGGACGGGATCATTGTTGTAATGGGTCTAACGCATTATCCGTTGGTCTACATGCTCACGCTGTCCGTTCTGTATCGGATTCCCAAAGAACTGGAATGGGCGGCTCATTCTTCAGGGGCTACGGCTACGACCGTATTTCGCAAGGTGACACTCCCACTCGCCTTACCGGGAATTGCAGGAGGCGGACTGCTTGCTTTTATTTCCGGACTCGATAATTTTGGTGTCCCTGCGTTTCTCGGGATCCCGGAAAATATCCCTTTATTGAGTACGTTGATTTATGAGGAGGTCATCGGATTTGGACCGAGCGCTTTTGCGAGGGCATCTGTCTTGTCTATTTTGCTTGGCGTGATAGCATTGGCGGGAACAGGAGTACAGTGGCTCTTTTTGCGTAAAAGCCGGGTGGACCAGACCAGTGCCGAGGACAAATCGATTCGCCGTCACTTGGAAAGATATCGACGGGGTGTGGAGGTTCTTGTTGGACTCTTTTTGTTGGTGACGAGTGTGCTTCCTCTCTTGTCCATGGCAGCGAACGCTTTCATCAAGGCGTATGGGTTGCCTTTTGTTCCGCAAAATCTGACATGGAAGCATTTTGCGTTTGTATTGTTTGACCATGTTGGAACGAGAGCGGCCATCGGCAATAGCCTGATGCTGGCCTGCTTGACTGGCGTCTTGTGCGTGGTGGCTGGAACATGGTTCGCTTACTGGCGCATCCATCGGCCTTCCTTTATGGGAAAAGTAATGGAAGGGGCTGTCGCTTTGCCGTATGCTTTGCCCGGTATGGTGCTTGGTCTGGCGATGATTTTAACGTGGATCGAGCCGATTCCCAGCTGGCAGCCAGGAATATATGGAACGGTTTGGCTCATTTTGATTGCGTATGTGACTCGCTTTTTGATCTTGCAAGTAAAAAGCAGTACGGTCTCCATTATGCAGGTGGGCAAGGAAGTAGAAGAAGCAGCACGGATCAACGGTGGTCGATTTTGGACGAGGTGGTCCCGGATATTGCTCCCGCTCTATGCACCGGGAATGGCAACAGGCTTGTTTCTAGTGTTCCTGACAGCATTTACTGAATTGACAATATCATCGCTTCTGTGGTCATCCGGTTCGGAAACGATCGGTGTCGTTATTTTTAGCTTTGAGCAGGCGGGATCAACGACTCATAGCACGGCCCTTTCTTCGTTGATCGTAGTGGCCATCCTGCTGGCTTTGACAATGGGCGGTTTATGGAAACGATATTGGCAACGGAGGATACAGGGATGAACAGTGCAAGAGTGAAGGGCGTTTCCAAAAAATTCGGAGATGTGACGGTGCTCCACCATCTGGATCTACAAATTGGACAAGGGGAATTCGTTGCTTTGCTCGGGCCGAGCGGCTGCGGAAAAACGACACTGCTTAGGCTATTGGCGGGTTTTGAATCGCCTACCAGCGGAGAAATCTGGATCAATCAAGAGTGCGTAGCGGACCAGGCAAGAAGAAAGCCGCCAGAGGAGCGGCGGATTGGTATGGTGTTTCAGTCATTCGCACTTTGGCCGCATTTGACTGTCTATGAGAATGTCGTGTTTCCGTTGCAACATCAAAAGCACGTGCCTGCCGCTTACAAAGATAATCCAAAGGTACGGGTGGCACAAATGCTGGAGATGGTCGGTCTTGGAGGAATGGAAGAGAGATTTCCCAATCAGCTCTCTGGTGGACAAAAGCAGCGCGTTGCTCTGGCGCGGGCCATCGTGTTTAACCCTACGCTGCTTCTGATGGACGAGCCATTGAGCAGTCTCGATGCAGAGCTGCGTATGCAAATGCGCAAGGAAATCCAATTTATTCACCGCGAGCTGGGGACTTCCATCGTCTACGTCACACACGATCAGTCAGAGGCACTGGCTATGGCGGATCAGATCGTCGTAATGAAAGGAGGCAGGGTGGAACAAGCAGGTAGCCCGCAGGATATATACTATTCGCCCCAATCGCCTTTTGTCGCCAAGTTTGTGGGACGGGCTAACTTCTTAAAAGGAAACTGGGCTTGCCCCAATACCTTTCTGTTGGAGAGGCAAGGAGAGCCAGCGGTACCGATTGCTGTTTCCCGCGACTTTTCTTCCTTTCACGCTCAGCAAATATTGCCGGTTCGTCCCGATCAGTTGAAGCTCGCAGCGTGGCAGCAAGGAATGGAAGGCGTTATCGGAAAGGTATCTCATGTGCAATTTCAGGGGCGAGAACTGCTTTATTCCATCCGGGTCGGGGAGGATGACTGGGAGGTTGTCACGGACATCAGTCAGCGCTTTTCCTATGAGGAGCGTGTATGCGTAGAGGTTTGTGTATAAAAAGGGAAAGATAGCCAAGTGATTCTTCAATTGGATGAGCATGAACCATCTAAATCAATGCGACTCATTAAGAAAGGCGCTATTCTGTTTGATTCAACGAAAATGAACGTTCACAATAACTGGAAGCGAGCGTATAATCAAAGTCACAATCACGATCAAATAAGCAACAAAACACAATACGGCCTAGTTCCGATATTCTCGGAAGCGGGGGAACCAATCTTTTGGGGTTAATCCTGAGTGATCAGGAGGGATGAGGAAATGTCTTCTCTGCCATCCTACCCGTCAGCTAACCTCGTCGGCCAAAGCAGGGAAGGTCATGAATGGATAAAGTCTAGGCATATAATGCGCAACAAGGGGATTCCTTGCGGGCGTGTGATAGGTCGATACAGGCTTTTTCTTTGGGACCTTTGTTCTGGAGAAAAAGAATGGATCGGCCTATTTTTTATGGAAATACCGACGAGCAGCTTACGCCGATACAACGTGAAGGGAATGGTGTGGATCGCTGAGAGGCAGTCGGTACGACATAAACCGCTGACAATCGAAATCAGGAAGACAGAGTACAGGGAGTCCTGAAAATGGACGCCAGGTATTACGTAAGCCTGCGGATTTTCAACACGAGTAAACTCAAGCGTGCCTGCTTGGTTTTGCTGGAGTGTCGAAACTTCGCGGGCTTTTTACATTTACGAAAAAACGAAGGATGAGGGATATCATGTCCAAAATGAAAGTCCACCAACTCACAAAAGTGTTCGGCAAGCAGCCCGAACTGGCCTTGAAGCTGCTGGCGGAAGGACGGACAAAAGAACAAATTTACAAGCAAACTGGCCAGTCCATCGGTGTCAATCAGGTCAGCTTTGAAGTCGAGGAAGGTGAAATCTTTGTCATTATGGGCCTGTCAGGCAGCGGCAAGTCCACCTTAATCCGACTGTGTAATCGACTGATTGACCCAACGAGCGGAAGCATCGAGATCGATGGGGAAGAGATCGTGGACATGAAGGCAGCAGCTTTGCGTGAGGTGCGGAGGAAGAAGCTCGGGATGGTTTTTCAAAATTTCGCCCTGTTTCCGCAGCGGTCGGTACGAGAAAACGTGGAGTTTGGTTTGGAGATTCAGCAAGTACCGCCAGGACTCCGGCAAGAAAGAGCACGGGAAGCACTTGCGCTCGTTGGATTAACCGAGTGGGAAAATGCGCACCCGGATCAATTGAGCGGAGGGATGCGCCAGCGGGTCGGTCTGGCGCGGGCGTTGGCTAATAATCCAGATATTCTCTTGATGGACGAAGCGTTCAGTGCACTGGACCCACTCATTCGAAAAGATATGCAGGATGAGCTGCTGGAGCTCCAGATGACGATGAAAAAGACGATCCTGTTCATTACACATGACTTGCATGAGGCGTTGCGACTGGGCGATCGGATTGCCTTTATGAAAGACGGGCAGATCATTCAGATCGGCCGCCCGGAAGAAATTATGGCAGACCCAGCGGATGAATTCGTGCGGAAGTTCGTGGAGGATGCCGACCTGTCCAGGGTGCTCGTTGCTGAAAATGTGATGAAACGGGCAGAAGCAATCACGCCTGACAAAGGGGCCCGAGTGGCGCTGCAACTCATGATGGATAATGGCGTGTCCAGCTTGTACGTCGTGGACAAAAAGCGCACACTGCTTGGCTTGATTACGGCGTATGACGTATCACTTGCGATTGGTACGGGAGATTCGCTGGAGGCAATCATGAAAACCGACCTCCCTACCGTTTCGCCTGACGCACGTCTGCACAGCTTGTTCCCGATGATGGCAGACCTGCACGTCCCGATTGCGGTAGTGGGCGACCAGCAGCGATTATTGGGTGTCATCGTAAAAGGAGCGGTGCTAGGCGGGCTGGTAGGCAAAGTCAATGTACAAGAGCATCAGAGAGCAGAGGTGATGAGTGATGGACGTCGTGCCTAAGCTACCGATTGGCAGTTGGATGGAAGGGTTCGTGGAGGTGCTGGGCCAGTACAAAGGGGTATTGTTTGATCCGGTGGCTATCGTCATTTCCACGATGGTGACTTACTGTTCTACGGTTTTGGCAGAGATACCTTCGCTGATTCTCATCTTGTTGCTGGGGGCCGCTGCGTGGGTTTTTGCAGGGAGAGCGTCCATGGTCTTTACGGTTGTTGGACTTTCTCTCATCCACAACTTGGGGTACTGGGATGAAACGATGGAGACATTGGGACTCGTCCTCACTGCTACCATGATTTCGATCGTCATCGGGATTCCGGTGGGCATTCTTTGCGCGAGACACGATACGTTTCGCAATCTGGTTACGCCAGTACTGGATTTGATGCAGACGATGCCCGCGTTCGTTTATTTGATTCCCGCGATCTTTTTCTTCGGTTTGGGCGAGGTGCCGGGAGTTATTGCCTCCGTTATTTTTGCTTTGCCGCCAATCGTGCGTCTCACGAACTTAGGCATACGTCAGGTCCCAGCGGAAATGGAGGAAGCGGCGGACGCCTTTGGCGCAACTGGGTGGCAAAAGCTCGTGAAAGTACAACTGCCATACGCGAAATCGACGATCTTGGCGGGAGTCAATCAGTGCATCATGCTCGCCCTGTCGATGGTGGTCATAGCGGCTATGATCGGGGCGAAAGGCTTGGGTGCAGACGTATATCGCGCCGTATCGCAAGTGGATATAGGAAGAGGATTCGAGGCGGGGCTATCCATCGTGATCATCGCTATCGTCTTGGATCGACTTACCCAACATGCAGGAAAAAAGGAGAGAAATACATGATGAACAAAATGATTCCAGCTATATTGGCAGTCATGATGGGAGCGACAGCTTGGCTCGCAGGATGCTCTAGTCAAAACACAAACACACAAATACCGACAGCAACGGTGGTCGGTCCGATTCCTTCTGAGACGTCGGACAACGCGCTAGGAGAAAAGCTCGACTACAAAATCATCGGAATCGACGCAGGAGCAGGCTCGATGGTAAAGACAGAGGAAGTCATGAACCTGTATGGCTTGGATAAATGGCAGCTTGTCGAAGGCTCAGATGCCGCTATGACAGCAGCTTTGATCAAGGCGTACGAAGCGAAGGAACCAATTATCATAACGGGCTGGACGCCGCACTGGATGTTTAAAAAGATGGATTTGAAATACTTGGCGGACCCAAAGAACGGCTTTGGCGGAGCGGAACAAATCCATACCATCGTGCGCAAAGGGCTGAAAGAGGATCAGCCTGCTGCCTATCAATTTCTGGATAAGTTCTGGTGGGAGCCAGCCGATATGGAGTCGGTCATGGTTCAAATGATTGACGGAAAAGATCCGGAAGTGGCCGCTGCGGAATGGATAAAAAACAATGAAGTCAAAGTAGCGAAATGGGTGGAGGGCATACAGCCTGTCCAAAAAGAGAAGCTGACTCTCGCTTATGTAGCATGGGATTCCGAGATTGCCAGCTCGCACGTCGTAGAGCATGTGCTTGAGCAGAAGCTGGGGTATGAAGTCGAGTTGAGTCAGGTGCAGACTGGACCGATGTGGGCAGGTGTGGCCATTGGGGATGTAGATGGGATGGTTGCGGCGTGGCTGCCGTCTACAGATACGAGCTATTTGAAAAAATTCGGTGGGCAAATCGAGGATTTGGGTCCGAATCTCGACGGAACCAAAATCGGACTCGTGGTTCCTTCGTACATGAACATCTCGTCCATTGAGGATCTCCAATAAGGGAAGGGGAGGTGCTGCTATGAAGCATTATCTCGTATTAGGCAAGGGGGAAGCTTTCACTTCTTTTGTCCAGACACTATGCTGTGACAGTTTGCCTGCGTTTTGGGGAAGGAATCCAGGTGCCTTTTCATTGAAAGCGGGGTCTGGAGATAAGACGATTCAGCGTTTTTTGCCCATCTCATTTGACGAGTGCTACCGCGATCAGGAATCCTTGCTGATATACCAATCCGTCTACATCTTTCCCGATGAGTGGGCGGAGGGACGCGACTTCGTTACACTGTTCAAGCAGCTGGGCACCTGCCGGATTTTTGTGATGACGCAGGAGCATCGGAACGCGATGTTATACAAGGCGCTCGGGGCGAATCACGTCATCGTGAGTCAGCCCGGGTATAAAGGCTACGGCTGGTTGGCCGAACAGATGAGTGGCTAAGAGAGAAATAGAAAAGGCTCCGCCTGCAAATGAGGCGGAGCCTTGTTTTCGTGAAAATTTAGCCCAACATTTTTTCGAGGTCCTTGTCCAATACATAAACCTCGATCCGTTCACCCATTTTCGTGCTGATGTCGCTATGACTCGATAGTACCTTGCAGGTTGTCAGCTTTTCTACGATTTCTTCCGATTCTTCACTGTACATTTCACGGAGAACCTCGCGCATTTCTTTGACGATGCGGCGACCTTTATCGTGACTGGACAGATGCTTTTCTTCGACGGTAAGAACACCCTTGAACCTGGCGATGACCATATCACCGACGATGTAGGTCTTGGCTTCCTGCGGACCTCGTCCAATTAGTTCGCGTTGAAATTTTATGAATGCTTCGCTGATTTCAGCTTCCAGCTTTTTTTTGTTAGAGATGGCCAAACGCCATACCTCCCATAATTATCATTGTGCCTAATATTACTCAGCTGTCCAGAGGCTGTCAAACAAATAGGCTGATAATGTGAAAACGGAAGAGAAACGATGAAATATCATGATCGGATGAGGCCTGATAGGTTTAAATCGCTTACACGGATAAAGAATGCAAAAATCGTGTGAAAAAGACTGAAATAGGACATTAACATCCGATTATGCCGGACGTATAATGAGATTCGTAACCAACAATTGCAAAATATGGCCAAATCCCGAGGCACTCGGGAACGGAGGACCCAATCAGTAGGGGTTAATCCCACGCATGAATCGTGGGAGGGATGAGAAACTCTTTCGCCATCCTACCCGTCAGCTAACTTCGTCGGCTAAAGCGAGGGAGGTCTAAAGACCGCCTGTTTGAGGAGGCCTTTTTGTTATCCATTGAGGGACAACAAGGGTTGACTCGAAACGTTACGCAGGTCTTTTCGTTTTGCTCAAAAACGGCCAATGACCGTTTTACTCACAAGTAAATAGCTGTTTTCGGAAAAAGGAAACGGGAGACAAAACGCAAAGAAGGCAACTTCAAGTCGGCTGGGCGTTAGGTAGACCAATGAGTACTTTTTCTCCGATACAAAGGATCGTTTTATTTGCCGCGGGATGCGGGCGACTTCGTTCGTCTGTTCATCTTCAGCTCGGTCAAATGCGGCGGTCTTTCGGGGAAATCGTAAGCATTGGTCTATTTTTTTCCCAAATGGCAGGTTTTTTTCAAAAAAGGAAGCCTGTACAGGGGAAGCGAGAGAGACGAGTCGGCCAGACTTCACGGAATAGTTAGTACAACAAAAAAGGAGGGACATGGCATGGACGTGGTTTCCATACTGCTCTTGGCGCTTTCATTCGGTGTATTTTTTGCACTCATCAAATTTTGTGACGCCGTAGTAAGAGAACAGGGAGGGAAAGAGAAATGATCTGGTTGCTTTTGATTATGGCAGGGCTTGCGATGTACCTGTGCCACGCATTGATTTACCCGGAAAAATACTAGGGGTTACCCGGATCATTCGTTTATTTGGAACCATTTTTTAGAGGAAGTAGGAGGAACTGTCGTGGACTTTATACAAATAGCGCTGGTTTTGGTGGTGCTTTTCGTGCTCGCCATACCGATGGGAAAATATTTGGCACGCTCCTTTTCGCTGGAGACGACCCGATTGGACCGTGTTTTTGGCGGGTTGGAAAAAGCGATATACAAGCTGTCTGGCATTCGCGTAGCAGATATGACCTGGAAGCAGTACGCAATGGCTGTTCTGGTCAGCAACATTTCAATGGTGGCGATTGCGTATCTCTTGCTTCGTTTGCAAGGGATGTTACCTGGAAACCCGAGTGGAATTGCGGCGATGGAGCCGTTGCTTTCCTTTAACACAGCCGTCAGCTTTTTGACGAATACGAATCTTCAGCATTACAGCGGGGAGAGCGGATTGTCGTATCTATCGCAGATGCTGGTCATTATTTACCTGATGTTTACGACACCAGCGACAGGGATCGCGGTCGTAATGGCTTTCATGCGCGGGCTGACAGGGCAGCGTAGCATCGGTAACTACTACGTTGACCTGGTGCGTGCTCATACACGGGTGTTGATTCCACTGGCAATTGTTGTGACACTGCTCTTGGTGTCCCAAGGCGTGCCGCAGACGATGGAGCCGACAGCGACAGCAACAACGATTAGCGGAACGGAGCAACAAATCGCTCGCGGTCCCGTTGCTTCACTGGTATCGATTAAGCATTTGGGAACAAACGGGGGAGGATTCTTCGGAGTAAACTCTTCGCATCCGTTTGAAAACCCGACACCGCTAACAAACGTGATCGAAATTTTGTCGATGTTCTTGATCCCGGCGGCACTGCCATTCGCGTTCGGCTTCATGGCGAAGAGCCGCAAGCAAGGCTGGGTTATTTTTGGAGCGATGTTCGTGATGTTCCTGGCGTTTCTGATTACGGCGTATGCCAATGAAGGAAACGGCAACCCGGCGCTGGAACGGGCTGGCCTGTCACAAGAAATGGGCAGCATGGAAGGAAAAGAAGTCCGTTTTGGTATCGCACAAAGCGCCTTGTTCACCGCCGTGACAACAGCGGCAACGACAGGAACTGTGAACAACATGCATGATACATTGACACCACTTGGCGGCTTGGTTCCGCTCGGTGAAATGATGCTCAACTGCGTATTCGGCGGAGATGGCGTCGGAACGATTAACATTTTGATGTATGCGATTTTGGCTGTATTCTTGGCGGGCTTGATGGTAGGGCGTACGCCTGAATTCCTTGGACGCAAGATCGAAGGGAAAGAGATGAAGCTGATCGCCATCGCGATTCTCGTTCATCCCCTGATTATTTTGGCGCCAACCGCTATTGCATTGGCAACTGAAATGGGATCGTCCGCAGTGTCGAACCCAGGCTTCCATGGTATTTCACAAGTGTTGTACGAGTACACTTCTTCGGCAGCCAACAACGGTTCCGGTTTTGAAGGATTGGGCGACAACACGCCATTCTGGAACATTTCTACCGGACTCGTCATGCTGTTCGGTCGATACGTCTCGATCATTACGATGCTGGCGGTAGCAGGCTCCTTGCTCGCAAAAACGCCGGTACCGGAAACGATGGGTACGCTGCGCACAGACAATAGTGTATTCACGGTGATTTTGATTGCGACTGTGGTGATCGTAGGCGCACTGACATTCCTGCCTGTGCTTGCTCTTGGCCCAATCGCCGAGTGGCTCACAATCCGATGATAAGGGGAAGTTCAAAAGCTGACTTTTTGAACATTGATTTGAACATGAATACTAGAGGCAAAGGAGTAATTTTCCATGAGTAGAACGCGCACGGTTGCGCTTCCTAAAGATTTGTACCAGCGGGCCTTTGTCGAGTCTTTCAAAAAACTGGACCCGCGTGTGATGATGAAAAATCCAGTCATGTTCGTGGTAGAGATCGGGTTCTTCATTACGCTTCTCTTGACGTTTGTGCCCAATTTGTTTGGGGGAGCTTCGGACCCGTTTTACAACGGTGTCGTCAGCTTGATCCTGTTCGTGACGATTCTGTTCGCCAACTTCGCAGAAGCCTTGGCAGAAGGTCGCGGCAAAGCACAGGCAGAGAGCTTGAAAAAAACGAAGCAGGACACGCAAGCAAAAAAAGTGGGGAAAGATGGTCGCATTCAAGTCGTCAGTTCCACAGAACTGCGAAAAGGCGATCTGGTGATCGTGGAAGCAGGCGAGCTGATTCCATCCGACGGGGAAATCGTCGAGGGTGTCGCCTCTGTGGACGAATCAGCAATTACGGGTGAATCTGCTCCGGTCATTAAAGAAGCAGGTGGCGATTTCAGCTCTGTCACGGGAGGCACACGTGTAGTCAGTGACCGCATCCGTGTCCGTGTGACGACTGATCCCGGCGAATCGTTTTTGGACCGCATGATTTCGTTGGTAGAGGGCGCGAAGAGACAGAAGACTCCGAATGAAATCGCGTTGAATACGCTATTGGTCAGCTTGACGTTAATTTTCCTGATCGTCTGCACGACCTTGCTGCCTATTGCCAACTATGTAAATGCAGCCATTCCAGTTGCGACACTGATTGCTTTGCTCGTTTGCTTGATTCCGACTACGATTGGCGGACTCTTGTCAGCGATTGGGATTGCGGGTATGGACCGGGTCACGCAGTTTAACGTCATCGCTATGTCTGGTAAAGCCGTAGAGGCATCCGGTGACATCAACACCATTATTTTGGATAAAACGGGAACGATCACGCATGGTAACCGGATGGCTGCCGAGTTTGTCACCGTAGGCAACAGCAAAAGCACGGAATTGAACCGAGTAGCTGCACAAAGCTCGGTCCATGACGAAACACCGGAAGGACGCTCTGTTGTAGAGCTGGCGAAAAAACAAGGTCTGGCACCCGCTGAACTGGAATTGCCTGGTTCCGAAGGCGTGGAGTTCCGCGCTGAAACAAGAATGAGCGGGACGAATTTGGCAAGCGGCGTCCTCATCCGCAAAGGGGCCGTCGACGCCATCAAAAAATACGTGGTAGAGCAAGGGGGCAACATCCCTGCTGATTTTGATGAAAAAGCAAACCGGATTGCAACGGCGGGCGGCACGCCATTGGCTGTAGCAGAAGGCAATGCGATTCTCGGGTTGATTTACCTGAAAGATACCGTAAAGCCAGGGATGCGCGAACGCTTTGAAGAGCTGCGCCGCATGGGTATTCGTACGGTCATGTGCACGGGAGATAACCCGCTGACAGCCGCGACGATTGCCCGCGAAGCAGGTGTGGACGATTTCGTAGCGGAAGCCAAGCCGGAAGACAAGATTGCGCTGATCCGCAAAGAACAAGCGGCAGGCAAGCTGGTCGCCATGACAGGTGACGGTACGAATGACGCGCCAGCTCTCGCACAAGCCGATGTCGGTTTGGCGATGAATACGGGTACGGTAGCGGCGAAAGAAGCAGCGAACATGGTCGATTTGGATTCTGACCCGACCAAAATTATCGAGGTCGTTGCGATTGGCAAGCAGCTTTTGATGACGCGCGGTGCATTGACGACGTTCAGTATCGCCAATGACGTAGCGAAATACTTCGCGATCATTCCTGCGATGTTCATGCTGGCGATCCCACAAATGAGTGCGCTCAACATCATGGGTCTGGCTACACCGGAAAGTGCGATTTTGTCCGCGTTGATCTTCAATGCGATTATTATTCCGATCCTGATTCCGCTGGCGATGAAAGGTGTGAAATACACACCAATGAGCGCGACGAAGCTACTCAGCCGCAATCTGGTGATCTATGGCTTGGGGGGAATTATCGTCCCGTTCGTGGGCATCAAGCTGATAGACTTGATTTTGGTAGGATTGAATCTGGTGTAACTCATATTGAAAAAAGAAAGCTCAGGTGAACCGATATGATATGGAAAAATTTGCGTCTCAGCCTCGTTTTGCTGCTGATTTGCGGCGTTGCCTACCCGCTGGCGATGACAGGGGTTGCACAGGTTGTCATGCCTGCACAAGCAAGTGGCAGTCTCATCACCGATGCGAGCGGCAAGGTAGTCGGCTCCGAGCTGATTGGGCAGACCTTCACCGATCCGAAGTACTTCTGGGGACGCATTTCTTCTATTGATAACAATGCGTCAGGCTCTGGCTCGAACAACTACGCGCCATCCAACCCGGCCCTGATCGAACGTACACAAAAAGATATCGCCGCATTTCTGGCAGCGAATCCTGGCGTGAAGCAGGAAGACATCCCGGCTGATTTGTTGACGAACTCCGCTTCCGGTCTGGATCCGCATATCTCGCCAAAAGCTGCTCAGATACAAGTGGAGCGTGTAGCCAAGGCGCGCAATCTCGAAACGGTACAACTACAGGCTCTGATTGAAGCGAATACAGAGGGAAGAAGCTTGGGGGTATTCGGAGAGCCGCGTGTCAATGTAGTCAAGCTGAATATAGCTTTGGATGAATTGGATAAGTAAAGAATGAAGGAGGGCTGCGAGATGGTAGAGCAGTTTCGGCGAAAGTCCCCGGAGGAAATCTTGCAGTCCATCTCCAGAATGCACCGGGGCAGGCTGAAAATCATTCTGGGGGCAGTCAGTGGTTCAGGTAAAACCTATCACCTGCTAATGGAAGGGCAGTCGCTTAAGAAAAAAGGGATTGATGTGGTCGTAGCTGGCTCAGGCGAGGCCACTCATCCCAAGCTGGCGCAAAAGCGGGAGGGCTTGGAGCAAATCCAGCCAATCATCTGGTATTCCCTCGGGGAAGCGAGACATGATCTGGACGTTGCAGCCATTATCGAGCGTGATCCGGAAGTGGTTCTCGTAGACGGTTTGGCTCATCGCAATCGTCCAGATGCCCAGCGTGTAACCCGGCTCGACGATGTTCAGTATTTGTTGAATCACAATATTAGTGTGATTGCGACGGTCAACATTTACGAATTGGCGGGGATGAAAGAAATGGCGGAGCGACTGACGAAGGCAGAAGTGCGTATCGACCAGTGTGTACCTGAGGATACGCTTGCCATGGCTGACGAGGTGAAATTGCTCGACGTCACGCCAGAAGCCATTCTGAAAAGGCTGCAAGAAGATGATCGCAACCCGACTCGAACCAAGCATCCGTTGTTTCGCAGAGACAATCTGCATATGCTGCGAGAACTCGCTCTTCGGTTCGTAGCTACAGGCGTAAACGAGGATTTGGAGGATTATCGAGAGAAGCACGGTATGGTAGGGGCTTCCGGAGCCACAGAGAAGGTGTTGGTTTCTGCCCAGTATCATTGGAACGGGTCGATATTGGTTCGGCGAGGACAACAGGTTGCCAAGCGGCTCGGCGGAGAGCTCTTGGTCGTCTGTTTTCTCCCTTTATCCAAGAAACTGACGAAGGAAGAAGCGACTTTTAAGAGATCCATCGGAAAGCTCGTGGACAAAGTCGGAGGTACCTTTGAAGAGCAGATGCTTGCACATGAAAAGGGCGTAGCAAACGAGCTCGTCGCTTATGCGATGGAGAATAATGTGACCCGAATCGTCATGGGGCAGTCCAAGCGTACGCGCTGGGAAGAGATATGGTATGGCTCCATCGTCCATAAGATTCTTCGGCAAACGAAAAATATTGATATCCTAATCGTAGCGGACCGTTCTGAGCGGGACGGTGAGCGCGTTATGCCGACCAAGCGTGAACAAGCGGTAACGCCCAATCCGTACCGCCGACTCTCTGATGAGGAGATGCAGCAGAAAATCGGGAAAATCAAGCGCGGTACGCTAAAAGTATATGTGGGAGCCGCACCTGGTGTCGGCAAGACGTACACGATGCTCCGAGAAGGCAACGAGCTCGCCGAAAATGGCATCGACGTGGTGATTGGGCTTTTAGAAACGCATGGACGAAAAGAAACCATTGAGCAGGTAGGGGGACTTCCTCTTATCCCGCGCAAGCGTATTCCGTACAAAAACGTGACGTTGGAAGAAATGGATACGGACGAAATCATCCGGCGAAATCCGGAGGTCGTACTGGTGGATGAGCTGGCACATACGAATGTGCCGGGGAGTGCCTATGAGAAGCGATACCACGATGTCGAGAAGATTTTGGCTGCGGGTATTTCCGTCATATCCACGATGAACATTCAGCACCTGGAGAGCTTAAACGACAGCGTCGAACAAATCACGGGAATCCGCGTGCGAGAGACGGTACCAGATCATATTTTGCATCAGG
Organism: Brevibacillus sp. AF8; assembly: GCF_021270385.1. Classification (NCBI taxonomy): domain Bacteria; kingdom Bacillati; phylum Bacillota; class Bacilli; order Caryophanales; family Paenibacillaceae; genus Brevibacillus; species Brevibacillus sp. AF8. Next base: position 46,090 of record NZ_JAGQDN010000015.1, read on the forward strand.
CAGATGAGGTCGAGCTGATCGATATTTCACCCAAAGCACTGCGTCAGCGGATGCGGGAGGGCAATATTTACGCGATGGAAAAGGTAGAGCAGTCGCTGACCAACTTTTTCAAAACAGGGAATTTGATCGCGCTACGGGAGTTGGCCTTGCGTGAAGTGGCGGACGACGTCGACGAACGCTTGGAGGCGTGGGAGCGACGAACGCTTCGCGGGCCTTGGCGGCAGCAGGAAGTCATTTTTGTCTGTGTGAATTTGCGCGCAGACAGTGAACGATTGATTCGCCGAGGATTCCGAATTGCCTATCGGCTGAAGGCGTCCTGGCATGTAGCTTACGTGCAGGATCATTCGTCGCTGACAGAAGAGGAAGAGACGCAGCTGGCGAAGCTGAAGGCACTAACAGAGCGGCTCGGAGGTCGCTTCGAACAATACGAAGCCCCTTCTCGGCGCAAGGTTTTCACCAAGCTGGTTTGGCATATGAACGAAAAAGGAACGACGCAGGTCGTCATCGGGCAGTCGGCGCGGACCCGCTGGAAGGAAATTCTCGAGGGTTCGGTCATTCAGCGATTATTGAGGGAGGTCCGACACATGGATGTGCTGGTCGTGGCCGATCACGCATCCGAAATGATGTGAGGGAGGGTAATGATGGGCACAGAAAAAGAAGGGCAATGGGACCAAAGCGTGGCAGACGCCTATAGCCGTTTGGAGTGCCTGATACTAGAGCCAACTACGGAGGCAGATTTGTTTTCCAGGCTGATACGGGTCTACCTGGAGGAAGAAGAAGTGCGCATACGGCAAAAGCTAAAGCGCAAATCCTCGCAGCGAATCTCTCGCGTCATGCATGAACGGGTGGGTGAGTTTTTGTCTGGGCAGTTGACCGGGCTTTCGTTTCAAGTGATTGACGGTCTCTTGTTTATAAAGAGGCAAGAGCAGCTAGTCGGGGCACTCAAATGCATCCCAGATCTCGGCAGCTACGATACTCCGTCCTGGAATGCAACACTTGCCCGTTTTGCCAAGCAGTATCAGAAGCGGTTCCAGCTGGCGCCAGAGAAGCTGCTGTTCGTTGTCTGCTCGCTCGCCAAAAGCTTGGATGCAGCTCATGCCAAGGCGTTGACCGGAATTGATGTGTGGTGTGGTGCGGCATTAACGACTCCCGCTTATCGGGATGCGCTGCAAACGTATGTCAGCAAATGTGTGGAGGTCATGGACGCTCTCCCGCAGCCTGTGCACCAAGTGTATTTTTTAAGTGCAGATGTCCATCCGAATGCGCTTGCTTGCCAATTGCTGCGCGGGGAAAAAGCATCCATGCCAGATCGTTGGTTGCGACCGTCCGTCGGTGATCTCATCCAATTACTGCACGCGAAGCTGTGATATACTTTTAGGGATGGTCATACGATGAATTTCCTTGGGAGGGACTTTTTATCAAAGTAAAAGTAGCTGGTATCCCGCATTTCACAGGGGCTTACATTTCGGGCACACAGCTTGCTCCAGATGCATTGCGGAGCGCAGGATTGATCGAGCATTTGCAGCAGCGTGGTCTGAGCGTGCAGGACGTAGGGAATCTGAAGCTTCCGGATGATTTGCCTCGCCACAATATTCCACCAGTTCGTAACTGGCCGGCACCGCGCATGTTCTGGGATTTGCTGCAAAAGGACGCGCAAGAGTGGCTCGATACAGACGACTTTGTCTTGATGCTCGGCGGCGATTGCAGCTTGGTCGTTGCAACAGCACAGGCTCATCAGGCTCAGTATCAGGAAAAAGCGTATCTGCTCGTGCTTGACGGTCATCTCGATGCAGTAGTGCCATCCGCTTCTCGCTGTATTGGGGCGGCAGGGATGGGTTTGTGGTTTTTGCTTCAGGATCGCGGACAATGGATCGAGCCAAGCGGCTGGGACGCAGAGCGAATCCGCCTCATCGGCTGCCAGCAGATGCCTGGAGAGACTTTCGGCGTTGACGTCATGACCTTGGCTCAGCTCACAGAGGGAAGCATCGTGGAACGAGTTTCTCATATGCTCCAATCGATCCCGCCTGATGCCAAAATCCTCGTTCATTTCGACGTAGATATCATGCACAAAGACGCGATGCCAGCGGCCTATTCCCCAAGCGAGACAGGATTGTCGCTGTCCGAAGCGGAGGCATTACTGGCAACTGTCTTGCGAGATTCGCGCGTGACAAGTATGGAAGTGACGGAATTCTCAGGGGTAAGGGATACCACTGGCGAGTATGCGCAGAGGCTGGTAGAGTTGCTCGCCCGGGCACTAGCTGCACGTGTTTAAAGTACTCCCATTCGAAAAAGAATAGATTTGTTAGCAAGTGAGCTCGGCAGTCCTGATTTGTTCAGGCTGTCGAGCTCTTTTTTGGGCGATCTTCCTAAGTTTTTAAAGGTACCGATTAGCCAAGAAAGCTGGTGAAAAGAAAAAGCACAGGGCTCGCAGACCTTGACAACGCCTACCCAGTCGGAACTTTAAAAAGAGGTCCACGCTTGTCGAACACTTCTTCTCAGAGAAACGTCCGCCCGTAGGGTGGCTTTGGCTCGACGGTCCTCTTTTTAAAGTGGAGACGGACAGTCAATCCCCCACGCTGGCGTGTCAGAGTTGAAGAGACCTGTGCTTTTTCTTCTCCTCCACTATGTTGACTCAAACAAATAGCTTTGAAGCCCTCTTATGACGGGAAAATAAATTTTTTAAAAATAAGGAGAAAGGATTTTCCCGCTCATTCGTATTAGTGTTGAATCAACCAAAACGGAAGCTGCGCAGCATTCCCCAAAGGCTGATCGGTGATAGATGGAGGAGTAGTAGAAATGCCGGACGATCGGGAATTGATCGAGCAAATCCTGGCTGGCAATCACCAGCTGTACAGTCAGATTATCGACAGGTACAAGGGCAAGATCGTGACCTACTTGTACAAAATGATCGGCAACATGCCAGACGCACAGGATTTGGCTCAAGACGTGTTTACCAAAACCTTTTACCTATTGAAAGACTATCGGCCTGAGCACAAGTTTTCTTCATGGCTGTATCGAATCGCGAGCAATCATTGTCTCGATGAAATACGAAGACGCAAAAGGACGGAGCAGACCGCAATTGTGGAGGAACAGATCGTTGATCCAGAGACACCAGAAACCACTCTGTTAAAAAAGGAGCGAGACGCCCAGCTGGAGCGCAGTATCATGCTGCTGGATGAGGAGTATCGCGAGGTGTTCGTTCTGCATTACTTGAAGCGTCTGTCGTATCGGGAAATCAGCGAGAGACTGTCTCTTACGGAGAGCGCTGTTCAAATGCGCTTGTTCCGTGCTCGTAAAGAGATGAAGAAAAGCCTGATGAAAACAATGGGAGGGGGAGATATTTATGAAATGCTTCATGTTTAATCAATGGAAGCTCTATGAAAATGGCGAGCTCCCCCCTGCCGAAAGCAAAGGACTGGAGCAGCATGCAGGAGAATGCCCACAATGTCAAATCAAGCTGCAAGAGTGGGTAGATTACATGCTGGAAGAGGAATTTTCCACTTATCCGGAAGTTCCTGTACCCGATACCTTTACGGACGAGGTCATGAGTAAACTGTTCGAAGAGGTTCCCGTACGTACGGCACGGAAGCGCTCCTTCCGAACCAGAAGACAAAGGGGCTGGGATATTGTGAAGAAGACAGGACTGGTAGTAGCAGGACTAACGGCTTTGGTCGTGACAGGTACGGTCGTTTCACCGACGTTTGCCAACTATGTGAATAGCTTGTTCCAGATTGAGAAGGATGCGGATAATGGCATGAAAAATGCTGTTGATAAAGGTTTTGTCCAAAAGCTTGAGCAAAAAGTAACCGATCAAGGGATTACTTTCGAAGCAAAAGAGGTGATGGCAGACTCGATGAGAATCGCCGTGATCTATGATGTGTACGACCAGAACGGCAAGCAAATTAAAATTGGTGAAGATGGACACCTACTGAATGCTTATCTGATTGATTCAACAGGGAAAGATTGGTTGGAAGACGATGGACCAACCTTGGGTGGTCACGGAAAGTATTTTATCGTAGAGCAGCCCTTAAACACTATTTTTGAATCCGCCGAAGCTACTCCGAATATGTTGACCTTAAAATTAGAACAGACCGAAATCGCAGGGAAAAAGGGAAAATGGTCAATGGAAATCCCGATCGATATGAAGAAAGCCAAGGAAGCGACCAAAACGGTTACTTTCAAGGACACAGCTTTTCATTCACCACTGGGGATGGAGATCGAACTGGAAAAAATCGAATTTTCTCCGAGTGCGACCCGCCTGATGCTAGAAACTACTCTTGTTAAATCAGCTTATGTAGAAGTTGAAGAGGAGCGAGTAGAAGTAACCCGCGAAGGGGCGCAAGTCAAAACAATGGAAAAAAGGCAGGTTCCCATTTTATCAGGAAACGATATTGCGTACGAAATCACAAACGAAAAAGGGGATGTTGTAGCTGCTCGGGATAAGGCGTCATTGGATGAGGGGATAGCGAAGGAGAAAAACGTGCTCAATATATCTGGAATTATAGGAAAACGACAAAGTGAACATAGCCAGAAGTGGTGGCATTCTTTTGGCCCGATGCAGGGTGAACAAAAGTTAACGCTTCAGCTCCGAAAAATATATGAAATGAAACGCTCTTCTTCCAAAGTCAAAGTCGATCTGGTTCCAGCAGAACTAAACAAGAAAGCAGCGACTTTACAAGATGAAGCAGGCAGTACCTTTACGTTTTCTTCTTTTGCATGGGAACCCGGTAAAGACGAGGAGCTAGGTAAAGCTGTGATGACAGTAGAGGGGATATTAGGAAAAGACGTAGTCCAAACCAACTTTTGGTCTGCAAAGGATGAAAATGGAGATACCCACCAAGCGGACTTGGATGCAGAATACAATAGAGACAAAGACGGACGCGTACACTTCAAAGGCACGTTGGAGATTTCGCGCATGGAGCAACAACCGAAAAGTCTCTCAATATCTTTTGCTGAATATACGGTGGAGCACCACGTGAATTGGGAAGTGCCATTTGAAATCAAATAGATGAAAGACAGACAGGGGAAGAGGTTGACAGAGGCCTCTTCTTTTTTATTTGGATAACTGATTATAGAATTTTTTAAAAGTAGAGAAAGGTTTTTCCAGCAAATCCGTAATAGCTTATGAATCAACCAAAACGGAAGCTGCGCAGCATTCCCCGCTGGCTTGATCTGTGATAGATGGAGGAGTAGCAAAATGCCGGACGATCAGGAACTAATCGAGCAAATCCTGGCTGGCGATCATGAGCAGTACAGACAAATTGTCGACAGATACAAGGGCAAGATGGTCGGTTATTTGTACAGGATGATCGGAAACATGCCAGACGCACAGGATTTGGCTCAAGACGTGTTTATCAAAACCTTTTATCGTTTACACGACTATCGGCCTGAGTACAGGTTTTCGTCGTGGCTGTATCGAATTGCGAGCAATCATTGTTTCGATGAAATGCGAAAACGCAAACGGACAGAGCAGGTAGAAATCGATGAGGAGCAGCTGATTGACCCGGACACGCCTGAAACAACTTTGTTGAAAAAGGAACGGGACGCAGCGCTGGAACGCAGCATTATGCTGCTGGATGAGGAGTATCGCGAGGTATTCGTCCTGTTTTACCTACAGCGACTGTCGTATCGGGAGATCAGCGAGCGACTTTCTCTATCGGAGAGCTCCGTTCAGATGCGATTATTCCGCGCCCGCAAAAAGATGAAGGACAGCCTAGAGAAAACGATGGGAGGGGGAGCTATTTATGAAATGCTTCATGTTTAATCAATTGAAGCTATACGTAAACGATGAGCTGGCCCCTGCTGAGAGCAAAGGATTGGAGCAACATGTGGAAAATTGCCCACAATGCCAGAAGCACCTGCAAGAGTGGGGAGAAGGCATGCAAGAAGTGGATTTTTCCGACATTCCAGAGGCTCCTGTACCCGATACGTTTACAGATGAGGTCATGGATAAGCTGTCTGATGCAGTTCCTCCACGTTCTACGCGAAAGCACTCCTCCCGAACCAGAAGACAAAGGGGTTGGGATATTGTGAAGAAGACAGGATTGGTAGTAGCAGGACTTACGGCGTTGGTGGTGACCGGAACGGTTGTATCACCTACGTTTGCGAATTATGTGAATAGCTTGTTCCAAATGGAAAAAGATGCGGATAGCGGTATGAAAAATGCCGTCAATAAAGGCCTTGTTCAAAAGCTGGAGCAGAAGGCAACCGATCAAGGAATTACTGTCGAGTTAAAAGAGCTGTTGGCTGACTCGATGAGAATCGCAGTCATCTATGATGTGTACGACGAGAGCGGCAAGAAGATTGAAGATCATAATTTGAATGCGAAGCTGATTGATCAGAACGGTAAGGATTGGTTTGAGGATGATGGAGGAGATAATTGGGGAAGTCATGGAGAGTTTTTCATCACAGAGCGATATTTGAATGAAATCTTCAAATCACCTGATACGACTCCTGACCAACTAACCTTACATTTAGAACAGACAGAAATCGCAGGTAAGACAGGGAAATGGTCATTGGAAATTCCGATCGATATGAAGAAAGCCAAGGAAGCGACGAAAACGGTTGTCTTCCAGGATACGGCCTTTCAATCGCCACAAGGTCTAGGGATTGAGCTGAAAAATATCGAATTTTCCCCAAGTGCGACACGGGTCATGCTAGATACTATTTCCCCAAAATCAGCTTATTTGGAGGTTGAACGTACGTCGATCCTGTACGATCGGAAAAATCCGCAAGGCGCCATTGTCACAGAAAAAGAGCGTGATTCTGCTTTTTCGGGAGAGAATATGATGTACGAAATCACCAATGAAAAAGGGGAAGTGGTAGCAGCTTGGGATATGAAATCATTGGATGATGGGCTTGATAACAAGGAGAATGTTCTTTTCACACCAAGAACAGAAGAAGAAGCGGAAGAAAGACCAGAAGGCGATGTCTTGAATTGGTGGCATACATTTGGCCCGATACAGGGAGAGCAAAAATTAAAGCTTGAGCTAAAGAAAATTTATGAGAAAAAGCTGGCTTCGCCTAAATTTGATCTGGTTCCAACAGAACTGGAGAAGAAAGCTGCGACTTTCAAGGATGAGACAACAGGCAGTACCTTTACATTCTCTTCTTTTGCATGGAAGCCAGGTAACGGTGAAGATCTAGGTGAGGTCGTAATGACCATAGAGGGTACATTAGGAAAAGGCATAGTTGATAACCACGATTGGTTTGTAAAGGATGAAAATGGGAAGAATTTCGCTGCGTCAGTGAGTACTGAGAGCACCAGAGACAAGGACGGACGGGTACAGATCAAAGGTGAGATCACGATTCCGCGCTTGAAGCAACAACCGAAAAAGCTCACGGTATCCTACGCTACCTATATGGTGGAACACGACGTGAAGTGGGAAGTGCCGATTGAAATCAAATAGTTCAAAGAAAAGGAAGAGGCCGACAGTGGCCTCTTCTTTTTCTTTTCAGGAGCTGGTTTTTATGATTTGTGTACGTAAGGCCCCAACTGTTGACGAGTAAAGGTATAACGGGAATTTTCGTCCTTTAGCCACATATTCCCCTTCACAATGAGAATATACACTGCAACGATGAAGTAGCCCGTCCCAATGATCCAGTCTGACGTCGTTACCATGCCAGTGGAGATAATGTGCCGGATATACCATACCCCGATCGGGATGTGGAAGACGATAACGGCGAACAAGCCCGGATTGTAGAGCGTTTTCGCTTTTAGATTCGCAAAAATTCCATGCCAGATAAACTGGAAGAAGCCCATTAGAATCGGTGCCAAGCCGAGCCAGACGACAGTTGGGAACAACAGGGGAACCAGATAAAAGACATAGGCAATGACCAGGTTGATGATCATCGCAGACTGTGGATTCAGCGGGTATCGTTCTGGATGGCTGCTTTTGAAAATCAAACCATTAAACAGGCCGGCAAAATATCCGGGCCAACGATACTCTTCATACTGATGAACAAGGATGGCGATGAAGCTTAGCCACAACAGCCGCTCGATAACAGGAATGGTACTCCATTGCAGCATGACATGCAGACCAACACCTACTGCCACCAACAACCCGAGGTCAGGCCAATATTTTCGCAAAAAGCCCATTTGTCTCTCCCCCTATTTTTCATGAAAATAGCGTGCGAATAACAAATCAATCTGTTGGTCTACCGAAGCGACCTCGATGCCAGCCCCTGTAGACAATATCGATTTGAGCAAGGCAGGAAGAAATATCGCTCCAAACAACTGCATGATCATCATCATGAGAACCTCATGGTTTTCTTCGTGGGTAATTTCCTTCAAAACTCCCGCAATCTTCACAAACCCGATGCTTTTGAGAAATTGACCGTATTCATATTGAGCGGTAAATACAGCGCCACCAAGTGAGAAGATTCGGGAAACCAGCTCGGGATATTGCTGGATGATCTGCACGTAGCTCATTAAAAACTGCTTGAGTCGTTCATGGGGAAGCAGTGAGGTGTTATCCAAGATATCAAATGTAGGTGTAAAGCTTCCTAGAAAGGCACTGAGGGCTTCATTGATGAGCCTATCCTTGGAACCGAAATAGTAGTTAACCAAAGCTACGTTTGTACCGGAATCCGCTGCGATTTTCCGCACTGTCACACTCTCGAAGCCTTCCATCTTGATTAAATCAAGTGTCGATTGCAAAATTTTTGCTTTCGTTTCGCTGTTTTTATCTGCCTGTGACATGACCAACCTCCTTTTTATTGAAAGTAAGAGTGTTTTGTCAAACAACGTTTTAAACATTGTTTAATTTAATGGTAACAGTTCCCAAGTGGTATGGCAATATTCGTTTTCAACATTCGTAGTCAAACCTTATTCGTTTCTTGGCACATCAGCGGAGCTTTTCGCGTATACCTAATAGGCAATGGGAAAGAGGTGACCACATATGAGCGGATGGCTCGCACTCCTGCTCGTTTCCCTGGCCATCAGCATGGACAGTGTCAGTGTAGGATTGACGTATGGTTTACGGAACATGAGAATGCCCTTTTTGTCGCTCGTTGTCGTTTCCGGTTGTTCGTTTGCTGTTGTATATGGTGTCATGCTCGTAGGCTCATCCCTCACCGAATGGTTAACACCCGAGATTGGCCAGTATATTGGAGCCGCGGTCTTGATCCTCATGGGTTTGTTTACTCTGTGGCGGCTCATTGCGACACGGTCGGGGACAGAGGATCAGGAGTCTACTGCTGTTGTAGCCGCAGAAAAACAGGAAGAGCAGGAGCCCATCGTATTATTGTCGCAGTTCCGCATTTTTGGTGTCATGATTCAGATTTTAAAAGATCCATCCAAAGCCGATGCTGACCGTTCTGGGCATATTATGGGCTGGGAGGCCGTCATGTTGGGGCTGGCCCTGTCATTGGATGCTTTCGGCGCAGGCATTAGCCTTACGTTTTTGGGATACTCACCACTGCTCGTCGCTCTCTGTATTGCGGTGATGAGTGCCTTGCTTCTTGTGATAGGAATTGCCCTCGGCAGGCGCGCCGGAAAAGCCAGATGGCTGACGCGACTCACCTGGCTGCCGCCGATTTTGTTGATTTGCATTGGTGTAGCCAAAAGTTTGAAATAATCGACAAACTAACGCGGACCCGTCCAGATAAATGGACGGGTTGTTTTATTTTCGAGCTCGTCTGCATACACATGAAAATGAGTGAGATGTGGATGGAGGAGATGTAGGTGGATACACAGCCAATTCGAAAATGGTACACGCTGGCGGCGGCCGACGTGACCGAAGCCCTTCATAGTGATGCTGCGCAAGGGTTGACTCAGCAGGAGGCGGAGCGGCGACTGGCTAAACAAGGTGCCAACCAGTTGGCTGAACAAAAGCGAAAGCCTCTCTACTCGGTCTTTGTTGATCAGTTCAAGGATTTTATGGTACTCATCCTGTTCATCGCAACACTGATCTCGTACTTCCTCGGAGAGTACTTGGATGCGATTGCGATCATCGCGATCATCCTCATTAACGGCATCCTCGGTTTTATTCAGGAGGCCAAGGCTGAGCGATCCTTGCAAGCGCTAAAGGAGCTGGCATCCCCGATGGCGCGGGTCATCCGGGGTGGGAACATTTCCATGATACCGGCTTCGCGGCTGGTACCTGGTGACCTGGTGCAATTGGAGGCCGGGGATCGTGTTCCCGCAGATTTGCGCTTGCTTTCGGCCAATCGGCTAGAGGTAGAGGAGTCTGCGTTGACAGGGGAGTCTGTCCCCGTCGGAAAAAACGTGAAAAGACTGGAGACAGCCCAGGCCTCCACTGTACCGCTTGGCGACCAAAAAAATCTCGCGTTCATGGGCACGATGGTAACCGGAGGAACAGGGAGCGGTATCGTTGTCGCGACAGGGATGAGCACGGAAATCGGGAAAATCGCGCACTTGATGAATACAGCGGAAGAAGCAGAAACCCCTTTGCAGTTGCGATTGGAGCAAATGGGCAAAATTCTCGTGGTCGTCGCACTGCTGTTGACGATTGTGGTCATTGCTGCTGGTGTCTGGCATGGTCATGAGCTGTTTACGATGTTCCTCGCCGGGGTGAGCCTCGCAGTGGCGGCGATCCCGGAAGGATTGCCGGCGATTGTGACTGTCGCGCTAGCGCTTGGCGTCCAGCGGATGATCCGCCGCAATGCCATCGTACGCAAACTCCCATCAGTCGAGACGTTGGGCTGCGCCTCTGTTATTTGCTCTGATAAAACTGGGACCCTGACTCAAAATAAAATGACCGTTACCCAAGTGTGGCACAGCGATTCCACGTATGAGGTGAGCGGCAGCGGCTACGCACCTGAGGGAGCCTTTCACTACCTGGGGAAAATGGTATCTCCCGCCCGTGACGGAGCGCTCTCGCAAATCATCCGAATCGCAGACAGATGCAACAATGCCCGTTTGACATGCGAGGAGCAAAGCACGCGCAATCTGCTTGGGATGGGCAAGGCGTCACGCTTTTGGCAAGTTGTAGGCGACCCGACCGAAGGTGCTCTCAAGGTGCTTGCCGCGAAAGCATTGGGCGGCGATACAGAGCGTAGCAACCAAAAGAATCAGGGACAGCGTGTGGAGGAGCTACCCTTTGATTCTGACCGTAAAATGATGTCGGTCGTTGAAAAGGGGACGGACGGTGTGTATTCCCTGCTGACCAAAGGCGCGGCGGAGGCATTGCTGGCGAGATCGACACACATTTTGTGGAAGGGAGAGCTCATGCCACTCTCCGCGACGCTTCGCCACCAAGTACTGGAGCAAACGGAACGGATGGCAGGCAAAGCATTGCGCGTATTGGGCTTCGCCTATAAGACACTGCAAGGCTATCGTCCGGGACAGCCGATCGGCTCCCTGGAAAACAATCTCGTCTTTGTCGGATTGGCCGGGATGATCGATCCGCCGCGTGAAGAGGTCCGTCCAGCTATCAATCTTTGCCATCAAGCAGGAATCAAGACGGTCATGATTACAGGCGACCACAAGGTGACAGCAGAAGCAATCGCCCGGCAGATTGGTTTGATGCGTGGCTACGGAGAAGTATTGGAGGGGCGGGAGCTGGATGGCATGTCAGATGAGCAGCTCGCAGAGTATGCGGAGCGAGTCACTGTCTATGCCCGTGTGTCTCCTGAGCACAAGCTGCGGATCGTCCGTGCTCTGCAAAGCCAAGGCCATGTTGTCGCCATGACTGGAGACGGTGTCAATGACGCGCCTGCGATCAAGACCTCAGACATTGGGATCGCGATGGGGATTACCGGTACGGATGTGACGAAGGAAGCCGCCGATCTCGTGCTGCGCGACGATAACTTCGCCACGATTGTCGCCGCAGTAGAGGAAGGGCGCAACATCTATGACAACATTCGAAAATTCATCCGTTATTTGCTGGCGTCCAACGTAGGTGAGATTCTCGTCATGTTTTTTGCAATGCTCCTCGGGCTTCCCTTGCCTTTGGTGCCGATCCAGATCTTATGGGTCAATCTCGTGACGGATGGCTTACCAGCCATGGCGCTGGGCATCGATCAGGCGGAAAAAGATACGATGTATCAGAAGCCTCGCAACAAGGCAGAGAACATATTCAGCCGAGGGTTGGGCTGGAAGATTATTAGCCGCGGCTTTCTCATCGGGGCCATGACGCTCTTGGCGTTCTGGCTGACACTCAAAGAGAATCCGAATGACTTGGTGCACGCCCAGACTGTCGCTTTCGTCACATTGGTTATGGCGCAGCTGATTCACGTTTTCGATTGCCGGAGTCAATACAGCGTTTTTCACCGCAATGTATTTGAAAATAAATATCTCGTTTGGGCCGTACTTTCGTCGATTGTGCTCGTGATCGGTGTCGTGTACATGGAGGCGCTCCAGCCGATCTTTAAAACAACGGATCTCAATCTGCGCGATTGGGCATTAATTTTGGTCGCGGCGGGAGTTCCTACGTTTGTCGCGGGAATCGGCGGGGTGCTTACCGGCAGCAGACAGCGCACAAGCAAAGAAAAACGCCCAGCTATGCGTACGGTTCGTCCTGACTAACCGAGCCGCAAAAGGGGAGAGGGAGCCATCGTGCGCTTGAGAAGGGGAGGCTGGAAAAGACGTAGACGGAGAATTTTCGCGGGGTTCCTGCTGATTATTGTGGTATTTATCGTTTTGTTTATCGTTGTGGAACGCAGGGTAGAGCCGACGCTAATGTTGATTGCCCAAGCCAAGGCAGAGCAGGTTGCCAAGCTCGCCATTACCGATGCAGTCACCAAACGCATGACCCAGCAGGGTGTCGACGTCAATGAAGTTGTCATCATGGAGAAAGACGAGAATGGCAGCATCAAAGCGGTGAATTTTAATTTCAAAGAGTACTCCCGGATTGTGGGGGAAACGACAGCCCGTATTCAAAATCGCTTGAAGGAATTCGAGCAGGAGCACGTCCAGACAACCATACCACTAGGCTTGGCTACGAAAAACGTCTTTCTGGAGCACTTTGGGCCTGATATTCCGGTGTCGTTCGTCCCGATTGGAGCCGTCAAAACGAAGCTGGAAACAGGCCTGAAGCAAGCCGGGATCAACATGGTGCTGGTGACTGTCTACATTCATGTCGAGGTCGATTTGCGGGTCATTATCCCGTTCGCGACTAAACAACAGACGGTCACCACACAAATCCCGGTCTCCGAAGCCCTGATTGTCGGCAAGGTACCGACTTATTTGTACGACAACCAGTCTGGTAAGCCCGATGTGCCGATGCCACAAAACAGCCAAATCCCAAGCCAGCCGTGATGTTTTTCGCTTTTACGCGAACGATTTACACATCTATGAAAATTAATTTGAAACGTTTCTGAAAGGGTGCCGTCCAATGAATAGAGACACACAAAAACAAGCAAGCACATTGGAGGCATAAACAATATGAAAACATTCCGTACAGGTATGATGACAATCGCGGCACTGGCCGTTTTGGGAACTAGCGTGGCATCTGCAACCTCCGAACCAGTAAAAGAACTTTCTGTTAACATTAACGGTCAATCAATCGCACAAGATGCGATCTTCGATAAAGGTCAACAAACCGTACTGGTTCCACTTCGTCCTGTTGCTGAAGCCCTTGGTTTCAAAGTAAGCTGGAACGACAAGGAAAAAGCAGCAGAAGTGCAAAGAGGCGCGATCACCAGCTACGCAAAAGAAGGAGAGGATCGCTATCCTTTCGCAAAAATGTACAAAACGCTGGGAGCAGAGCCTCGCGTACTGAATGGCAGCACCTATGTGCCAGTTAAATTCGTAGACGAAATCCTGCAAGCAGACGTGAATGTAACCGATGATACAGTGACAGTAGTGGAGGACGAAATCGCTCCTATGCGCACAGGTACCATTACGAACATCAACAAATCCGATAAAGGCTACTCGGTTACACTGAACATCTATGAGTCTGGCATCATCCTGCACCTGACAGAAGACACCAAAATTACGGATGAAGCTGGTAAAGTGCTGAAGCCAGAAGATTTGAAGCTGGGTATGGCCGTAGATGCTACGACCGAAAAATTCATGGCGATGAGCTTGCCGCCACAAACGAGCGCGCTCAGCATCACGGTAAAAGGTGGACTGGAGACTCAGGACGTCCTGGGGACAGCGGGAAAAGTAGCGAACATCTCTGCTGACAAAGACGGCAACTACAAAATGCTCGTAGAAGGTCGCGGTATTACTGCCACCTCCCAAGAAAAAATCAACCTGAACATTACCGAGAAAACGGTGATCATCAATGCGCGAGACAACAAAGTACTCTCGCCAGCTGAACTGAAAGAGGATATGCAAGTAGTGGCTTTTTACGGCCCAATGATGACAAAGAGCCTGCCGCCTATCGGCACAGCTGAGAAAATCGTAGTAGAGTAAGAGAAAGAACGGGATGGCATTTGCTGTCCCGTTTTTTACGTTCATGACTGGATCGAGTATTTCATACAGATGACGCGACCGATCTTTTCCGTCTCTCTTTCCTCGTAGACAGCAAAACCGTATCTCTCGTAAAAAGGCACGACCCGGCTATTCTTCTCCAAAACGGCCAGATGCAGAGAGGTGTAGCCGTTTTCCCGGTACCAGGCAATTAATGTATCCAGGAATTCTCTAGCGTAGCCGTGACTCTGGTAGGCGCTGTGCAGCATGATGAGGCCGAGCCAAGGCTGGCCATCCCGCGGATTACGCAAAATGAACTGGGCGATCCCGATGATTTCGGTACCGTGTACTTCTCTTATCGAAAAGCTGTAGGAGTCCGCAAAAGCCAGATTATCTTGATGGTCATCTTCTACTGTTTGCAAAGTGACGACTCGTTTTCCGAAGGCAAACTCCATATAATCGGGGTTTGAATTGTACACCGTCAGCAGTTCGGGGAAATCGTGTTCCGTGACGGGCTGAAAAACCAATCGAGCGCTATGGTCTGGGAAGCGAGTAGTGCTAGGCATGTCAAAAGCTCCTTTCAGTCAATTTGTCATTAATTTAATTAGATGATATTCTAATCTCATAAAAAGTCAATCCGATGATGTTCAGGGAATTCCCTGATACACTTTCTTTTATGGAAACTTTACAATAACGTTAGGATGATTGTCTCAAAAGGAGGAGCCATGGGTACGTCGAGTGAAGTGCTTTCCCTGATGCAGTCCATTTTTGCCAACGTCAGCGATGCGATCCTGGTGATTGATCAGGAGGGACGAATCGTAAAGGCCAATGCTGCGTTTGAGCAGATGACGGGCTGGACAGAAGAAGAGCTGATTCGAGATAAACATATTTGCGAGCTGTGTCTCGGAATGGCAACGTGTATGGAAGAAACGAGCTGCACGGATTGCTTTTTTAAGCGCGTGCAAATGCCTTCATTCGAAATGAGGCTCCGAACGAAATCGGGTGTGGATTACCCTGTCGCTGCCAGCTCTGCGAGACTAGAGGATGAATCGCAGGGGAAGCTGGTCATGATTTTGCGTGATATGTCTGCGCAACAGCGAGTGGAAAAAGAGCGCTATCAGTACAAGCTGACGAATTTTGCGATCCAGGCACAAGAAGAAGAAAGAAAGCGCATCGCCCGAGAGCTGCATGATGGCGTAGGGCAGGCGCTTTATAGTATTTTAGTGGGACTAAACGTAGTCAGACAACGAGAATTGAGCGAGCCAGTTATGCAGCATGTCACGGAATTGGTGAATATGACTTCGAAGGCGATGGAGGAAGTGAAGCGCATGGCGCTGGAGCTGCGTCCGTCTGCACTGGATGATCTCGGTTTACTGCCTGCATTACGTTCGTTGATGAAACGGGTAGAAAAGACGTTTCATATCCAGGTGGAGCTGCATGTTCAGGGGGAGAAACGCAGATACTCCGCTGCGATGGAAACAGCACTGTACCGGATTGTACAGGAAGCCATGACTAATACGGCAAAATACGCAAAGGCGAGCCATCTAGGAATCATGTTCGAGAATCGGGAGAAGGAAATTGTCGTCACGATTGTGGATGACGGCGTAGGGTTTGAAGTAGAGAAAACATTGAACATCGGCAAAGGTCTCGGTGTGTTTGGCATGAAGGAGCGTGCCCAGCTGCTTGGTGGTACCGTTGATATTCGCTCCGCACCCGAGGAAGGAACGACGGTGATCGTCCGAATTCCGGTGCCGAAGGAGGGGGTAGAGGATGAGCATTCGCGTCTTGATCGCTGATGATCATGCGATTGTACGCTCTGGGCTGGGGATGCTGATCAACGCCCAGGAGGACATGGAAGTCGTCGGTTATGCAGCTGACGGAAAAGAGGCATGTGAAAAAGCATGGGAAGTCCGTCCCAACGTCGTTCTGATGGATTTGAGCATGCCGCCTGGGGAAAACGGCTTGACGGCAACAGCCAGACTGAAGGAAACGGCACCAGACATTCAGGTGCTTGTACTTACGATGCATGATGACGAGGAATACTTGTTTCGGGTACTGCAAGCTGGTGCTGCCGGCTATATTTTAAAAAGCGCCCCAGACCTCGATTTGATCACGGCGATTCGCTCGGTCAATCAGGGCATGGCCTATTTGTATCCATCTGCGACGAAATCGCTGATCGAGGAATTCCTGCAAATGGTCAAGAACGGTGAGGAGCAGGCCAAGTACGACATCCTGACAGATCGGGAAAAAGAAGTGCTGGTCTTGATCGCAAAGGGCTTCAGCAATAAGGAAATTGCGGAGCAGCTCACTGTTTCCGTCAAGACGGTAGAATCGCATAAAGCGCATATTATGGAAAAGCTCCACCTGCGCACGCGGCCTGATTTGGTGCGGTATGCGATTAAGAAGGGCTGGCTGGATTTTGAGTAGATATGGATTTGGTTTGTATTTTGTCGATTGGATTTTATCAAAATCGCTGATGGAAAATTAGGCGTGAAAAACCTGAATAACGATGATTCCTGTTCATCCGTCTGCTATTATTCCGATTGATATTGCCAACATAGCTGATCACAAATATCAACAATGGCTGTTGAAACCGTAATGTTTCTGTTGTTACAACCGGGGAAGTTGCAACTGCGGTTGAAGAGCAAAAATCAAGTGAATAATCGGTGAAAGCAAATAAGACTCGCTAGCTGCGAGTCTTATTTGCTTTCAGCCGTAACAGAAAGTTTCCATTGTGGGGGAGTAGTTCGGTACTCTAGCACTAATCATAAAGACCCTATTTTACAAATTCACTAGATGAAAGTACACGTCAACGCAATGATATGTTATTATTTATGAAAAATGGGTAATAATTCCTTTTTATTCTAACATAAGTATCACATCTTCCTCACATTATGCGCTGAAATAGAACATTTAGAACCCTTTTTGCGTCATAACAAACAGAGCCAACTATCAAAAGAAGGGTAAGTGGTCATCAAATGAAAAAAAAGGTATTTATTGGTGCTGCACTGGTCGTAATTGGTCTCGTGGCTGCGCTTGTAATAAATCAGAGCGGGGCTTTGTTTTCTACGATGAATTACAAAGGTGCATTAAGTCAAAACACTCCTAACTATCCAATAAACGAGCAGGGACAAACTTATGGAGAAGGACCTTACCCTGTGGGCACAACACAAGTACCAGATTTAATTAGTGCAACTGGTGAAAATGGTGTCAATGGATATGTAAAAGCCTCTGATTTGAATACAAATGTTTCTTCACCTGAAGAAGCCTATGCTTACCAGAAATCGATGGAGGAGCTCGGTTATAAATCAATACCTTTGTATAAATCAGATGGCAAAACTGTCATTGGAGAATTTAGACTGTATTCTTCAAGAAGGGATTAATGTAACACAACATAAATCCAACTAAATATGGTGAGGAGAGCGAAAAGTGAAAAAGAGCAATATCTTATTAGGCTCAGCTTTGTCATTGTTTCTGATAACCACACCAGCATCCGCAGACACTTCTTCAGATCCGTATAATGTAACGGTAAAGGGAATTGACTATTCGTTTACATCTGCAGTATGGGAGCGTTTTGGGACGGGTGGACGTGATGATTCAGTGGAAGCCGTTGTCTCTATCGATACCGCTCGGAGTGTACCTATCGGTTATATGGGTGGACAAGCATTTCTGTATGATGATAATGGAACTTTGAAAACAGCAAGTAGTATGGAGTACAATGACTCCAAAGTTGCAGGTTGGATTGGATATTCCCCTCGTATAATAACTCCTGGAAGATACTATGCCCAAAGTAGAGCGGAGTTCTATAATGGGAATGGATATACCAAAGTGACTGGATATAAATCTCCCAAACAAGAACTAATAGGGTCTTCTTTTGCAAAAGAAACTGAAACTTCACCAATTATAGAGGAATTGCTATCACGGGATGAATACGATGTAAACGAGAACGGCGAAACTTACGGTTCTGGATTGTCTGAAGAGTCAGTAGGCGAATTCCCAGATCTGATTTCTGCGGTCGGCACAAATGGGGAAGAAGGGTACGTACGAGCAGAGGATTTAACCCCAAAAGTCAAGACAATTCAAGAAGCGCTTGAACAGAATCACGATAAGGGCAATGTTCAAATTATCCCCCTTTATGACGTGGATGGAGAAACTCAAATTGGAGAATTTGAATTGATCTCC
This sequence comes from Brevibacillus sp. AF8, assembly GCF_021270385.1. Lineage (NCBI taxonomy): Bacteria > Bacillati > Bacillota > Bacilli > Caryophanales > Paenibacillaceae > Brevibacillus > Brevibacillus sp. AF8. The sequence continues at coordinate 64,592 of NZ_JAGQDN010000015.1, forward strand.
AATCATGAGGCAATCGAGGATAAAGAATAAGAGACTTGAAAATAAATAGGCCAGAGTGCTGAAACGCTCTTGCTACAACAAGTCCAAGGACGACCCCCATACGGGGTCGTCTTTTTTTGTGTCGAACCTGTGACCAAAAATGGTCATAAAACGGTCGAAATCAGGGGTTTCCCGGAACATTTTAGGGGATTTCCCCGAATTACTTCCAAGGGGTTCCAGCGTTAGAATGAAGGCGTGAAAACTACACCGCGCCCATGAGGCACGTAGGAAAGGAGATGAGCGCGATGGAGACGCAAGTTGACAAGGCGGAGAAAGGCAAGAAATTAAAATCCAGCAAGCTGCAAACGGAACAGGAAGACTTGAAGGGAACGTTTGTCGCGGTTCTGATCGTCGGAGGTATCATTCTAGTCGGTTGGTTGGGTGTATTCGGGCTTTTTCTGGATAGGGCGTAATAAGGAAGTAAAGGAGGGTACTTATGCATTTGCATCGATATGAAAAAATCTGGTTGATGCTTGGCGCAGGCGGTTTGGCCTTATTTATTGTATTGTTGTGCGTCAATGCGTTTGCCATGGGGATGGCTCCGCCAAGTAATATGGAAATGATTGATCCGGAGAAGGTTACGGAGACGCCTCCTTTTGATAAACCAGGTTTGAAACAGGTGGGGGACAACGAATACGACGCTTATATGACAGCATTTGCGTTCGGCTTCTCTCCGACCAAGATGGAAATACCAGTTGGCGCAACGGTGAATTTCCACGTTACGAGTCCAGACGTTATTCACGGATTCCAGATTCCAGAGACCAACATTAATTTCATGGTTCTGCCTGGACACATCAGCTCGGCGACACACACGTTTGACGAGCCAGGTGAGTATTTGATCCTTTGTAACGAATACTGTGGCGCAGGTCATCAGGTTATGGCGACCACGATTATTGTGAAATAAAGGTAGGTGAATCCTATGGTAATCGAACGGAAGATCGACGATAAACTCCCACATGTTCCGGTTCAGCGTTCTGCGGCAACGCTTAGTTTGGCCTATGTGTGGGTAGCTTATATTGCATTCGGATTGGCAGCTGTGGCAGGGATGGTACAGGGCATGGTTCGCGGTGGAATCATGGAACTGCCGAGCTGGACAAATTACTATCAAATTTTGACTGCCCATGGCGTGTTGATGGCACTTATTTTTACCACGTACTTCATCGTCGGATTTATATTCTCAGGAGTTGCCCGCACGACAGGTGGTTCCTTGCACGGAGCCGCTCTGAAATTCGGATGGGCAGGCTGGATTCTCATGACGCTAGGGACGTTGATGGCTGTTGTCACCATTCTGTTGAATGAAGCCTCTGTCCTTTATACGTTCTACGCACCACTGAAAGCATCTCCGTACTTTTACATTGGTTCTGCCTTGCTCGTAGTAGGTAGCTGGCTAGCTGGATTCGGTGTTTTTGCCAGCTATCGCAAATGGAAACGTGAAAATAAAGGGAAAACGTCTCCGCTCTTCCTCTACATGGGGGTTACTACTTACATCCTGTGGATTACTGCTACGATTCCTGTAGCGGTGGAGGTTCTGTTCCAACTCATCCCGTGGTCACTCGGGCTGGTGCCAACGATAAATGTCATGCTCAGCCGTACGCTGTTCTGGTTTTTCGGACATCCGCTCGTTTATTTCTGGCTATTGCCTGCTTATATGGCATGGTATGTATGTTTACCAAGAATCATTGGCGGTCACATCTTCAGTGACTCGCTCAGTCGACTCGCTTTTATCTGCCTGCTGTTGTTCTCGATCCCTGTCGGGTTCCACCACCAATTGATGGAGCCGGGAATCTCACCAGCTTGGAAAATGATTCACGTTACACTGACGTTGATTGTTGTAATCCCATCACTGATGACAGCATTTTCGATGTTTGCCATCTTTGAAACGACTGGACGTAAAAAAGGCGGAGTTGGACTTTTCGGTTGGTTCAAGAAACTGCCTTGGACAGACGTACGTTTCTTTGCTCCTTTTGTAGGGATGCTGTTCTTCATTCCTGGCGGAGCTGGGGGAATTATTAACGCAAGTAACCAGATTAACGCGGTCGTTCACAATACGATTTGGGTTACCGGTCACTTCCACATCACGGTAGGGGCAGCTGTTGCGCTCACCTTCTTCGGTGTCACCTTTTGGCTGATTCCAGCATTGACCGGACGGAAGTTGACCAAGACTGCGAATCGGATGGCAATGGTGCAAACGGTATTCTGGGCAGTAGGAATGTTCTTGATGTCGCTCGCCATGCACACAATGGGCTTGCAAGGAGCGCCACGACGCACAGACTACACAACGTATATGGATCACCCGTTAGCTCTGGGCTGGATGGATTACCAGCGCGTGATGGCTTTCGGTGGAGGACTGTTGTTCGTATCTGCGATTCTCTTGATCCTGATCTTGCTGTACCTGACGTTCTACGCACCAAAAGGGAATACAGAATATCCGATTGCCGAGACAGAGACAACGCAAGAAGTTCCAAAAATTTTGGAACGCTGGCCAGTTTGGATCGGATTGGTTGCCTTCCTGATTATTCTCGCGTACGGTTATCCGATTTTGCAACAAATTCAGCACCAGGCACCAGGCTCGCCGCCTTTTGTAACTTGGTAAGACGATACGTACGAAAAAAGCCGCTCATTCCGTTTGGAAGCGAGCGGCTCTCCTTTTTTAAAAAAACTCTAGCGCTGCCAATTCGGTAAAGGCAAGAATCAGATACCCAATTGCCAAAAGCCATAGGGCGAGAATTCTGAGGTCTTCCTCTTCAAATGGCATACAACTCCTCCTTTTTCTCTTGTTAGCACAGCATATTCAAGAGGGAGGGCATTGGTTTAGCTTATGGCTCGTATATCATCTTGCGAGTCATTCCGCCATCTACAATCAGCTCAGTACCCGTAATGAAATCGTTGTCCTTTTGCGTCAAAAATAGACACGCACGGGCAATATCATCGGGTGTTCCTACGCGACCTGCCGGATGCTGGGCATGATCACCGGGACGAAGAGCGGCATAATCGCGGTGTTCAATCCAGCCGGGAGAGATCGCGTTGACCCGAATCCCATCGGGGCCGAGTGAGACACCAAGCGCATGTGTTAAGGATAAAATACCTCCTTTGGAAGCCGCGTATGCCTCCGAGTGTGGCTCAGACATATGTGCCCGCGTCGAACAAAGATTAATGATTGCGCCTCCACCATGGCGACGCATGATTTTGGCTGTTTCTCTCGATGCGAGAAAAACACTTCGCAAATTTGTGTTCAAGATATGGTCCCATGCTTCCACGGTCAGTTCATAGGGAGATTCCCATACGTACAAGCCCGCGTTGTTGATTAAAACATCGAGCCGCCCCCAGCGTTCATCGACGGTTCTCATCAACTGTTCGATTTGCGCTGGTACGCTGACGTCGATGTGCTCGAAGTGTGCCGTGCCTTTCACTGCTTCTGTTGTGTTGATTAGCGAGGCCGTTTCTTCTCCCGCTGCGCGATTGTACTCGGCGATGACGACATGTGCTCCTTCGGCAGCATACATGGTGGCCACAGCCCGTCCGATGCCTTGGCCACCGCCAGTGACGATGACAATGTTATCCGTGTATTTCATCGAGAGTGCCTCCAAACAATAGGGTATGAAGCAAAATGTAAAAATTAATTGCAAAATGTTTGTAACGATAATAAAGTAAGTAGTATCTTTTTAACAGCGTACTATACCGTATGGAGGAGATTCAACCATGAATTCAGAACTGAAAATTACCGCTGAACAGGTAATGGAAGCCCGTCACAGCGTGCGTAAATACGACCCGAATGAAAAAATTCCACAAGGCGAGCTGAACGAAATCCTGCGTCTTGCAGCAAGTGCGCCATCGTCTTGGAACTTGCAGCATTGGCGTTTTCTCGTCGTGACCGATCCTGCTATCAAAGAAAAACTGCTCCCAATCGCTTACAACCAGCAGCAGGTAGTGGATGCTTACGCTACGATCATCATTCTCGGCGATCTGGAGGCTTACAAGTCTGCTCGCCCTGTTTATGATGAAGCATTGGCAAAAGGTTACGTTACAGAGCAAGTACGGGAGACCATGATCGCGCAAATCGAAGGGGCTTACAATAACAACCCGGAAATCGCGCGCGATGAAGCAATCCGTAATTCGTCCTATGCAGCGATGCAGCTCATGCTGGCGGCAAAAGCAAAAGGATACGACACGTGCCCGATGGGTGGATACAACCGTGATGCGCTCATTAAAGAGCTGAACATCCCATCCCGCTATTTGCCAACACTCATGCTGACTTTGGGGAAAGCAAGCGTGCAAGCTTATTCGACTTCCCGTTTTGGTCTGGATCAGTTGGTCATTCAAAACAGCTTCTAATATCGTGTACTAACAGCAAAAAACTCATCCACGCCTCATTTTCAATGCGGCAAGGGTGAGTTTTTTTGCAATATCTTCTCCAGGAGAGCAACCCGCTCTTCCTGCCTTATTGATTCGCCAACAACGGTAAATCCACCATAATCGATGTTCCTTGACCAAGGGCACTGCTAACCGAAAACCTCCCGGCATGGAGTTGAATGATCTCTTTGCAGATTGCCAATCCCAAACCACTGCCGGAGAGCTTGGAGCGCCCCTTGAAAAACTTTTCTGTGACATGTGGCAGGTCTTCCGGGTTAATGCCTTCACCAGTATCCGTGACGGTGACAAGGAGCCTATCGCCTGACAAAGAAGCTGCGATGACGATCGAGCCATTTTGTGGCGTGAATTTTAACGCGTTGTCCAATAGATTCACAAATACTTGCTTCAGCCGATTCGGGTCTCCCATAACTATGAGTGGAGTAGGGGGAGTCTCCAGTTTCAACTCGATTTGTTTGGCGTTGGCACGTACTGAAAATTGAAGATGCAAATCATGAAGAAGATCCCGGACATCCATACGTTCTCGAGACAATTTCATCTCACCGGATTGAAACTTCGAGAAATCGAGTAATTCCTCGACCAGACCAATCAGACGATCTGTCTCCTTGGAGATGACTTCCAGACCGAGCATTGTCTCTTCAGGTTCTTCCAAACCACCCGAAATGAGTGTTTCGCCCCACCCTTTAATCGACGTAAGTGGGGTACGCAGCTCATGGGAGACCGAGGAGATGAAGTCATTTTTCAGTTTTTCGTTTTTCCCTATCTCCGTTGCCATGTAATTGAAAGTATCTGCGAGGGTTCCTACCTCATCATCGAATCGTTTTGGTGCGCGGACAGCGAAATTTCCTTCCGCCATTTGTTTGGCCGCACTCGTTAAATCTTCAATAGGGTCAACGATTCGTTTTGCCATGAGCAGGCTGAGTGCAAAAGCAAGGACGACTACGCCTGTCCCAACGCCAGCGCCGTACAAGGCAATGCGATTTACTGCTTGATAGAGCGGTTCAGCAGAGATCGTGTACCGAAGAACGCCTACAAATTCTCCGCTGTACGTAAGCGGATTGGACACCGCGATGACACGCTCCCGCGATTGTGGACTTTTCCCGATGTAGAGACCACTTTGTCCCTTGAGCGCATCCATGACGTCAGGGGTATTGATGATCTCGCTGGTCTGAAAGCCGTAGGAGTTGAGAATGACTTTTCCTCCCGGGTCCAAGACCTCAATTTTGGCGTATTCCTGATTCGAAACATTCTCCAAAATGTAACGTGCTTTGTCTTTTAACCGATAGCCAGTGGCGTACTTGTTAATAAAATTGGTGAAGGTCGTGCTGCGGGTCACTAACGCTTCGGTCGCAGTCCCGATGTAATATGTATGAACGGCCCAGTAAAACAGTCCTTCCAAAAGCAGCACGATCAGAAGGAGGATCAGGCCGAAATGAAGAACCAGCCTACTCTTAATGCCTTTCATCTGGGACGTCCTTTCGCCACAGGTAGCCATACCCCCAGACAGTCTCCAGGAAAGCTGGATGAGCCGGATCGTCCTCGATTTTTTGCCGGATTCGGCGGATATTCACATCAACGATTTTTAAGTCCCCGACAAAAAATTGACCCCAAACTGCTGTCAAAATCTCGTCTCGACTGATGGCTTTGTTCGCATTTTCAGCGAGTAATTTGATGATGGCAAATTCTTTTGGCGTGAGGTCAATTTCTTGTTCCACCCGAATCAGCTTCCGTTCATCTAGCAATAGCCTGAAGGGGGCAATGTTAATTTCATTTTTGTCCTCAGCCTCAGGAATGGGTGTCAATCTTCGTTGCAACGCTTTGACACGGGCCAGCAGTTCCGCAGGGCTAAATGGCTTGGAGACGTAATCGTCCGCCCCGAATTCGAGACCCATGACTTTGTCCAACTCCTGGCTTTTCGCCGTCAACATAATGATCCCGAGGCGCGGATATTTTTTTCGTAGCTGCCCGCATACTTCGAAGCCATCAATGCCGGGGAGCATGACGTCGAGAATCGCGATGACGATGTCCGATTGTTGATCTGCGAGATCAAGTGCCTCTTCTCCGGTCCCAGCCTCGATTACCTCATAGCCCTCGCGCTTGAGATTGATGCGCACAAAATCCCGGATGGATTTCTCGTCTTCCAGTAATAGAACCTTCATAGGGCAAATCTCCTTGATAAGGATTTACTATTTCACTTTTATTCCCGGCTCGTCACCGGTTTGTAGAGCTGACGAACCTCCTCTGCGGTAAGCTGCATGGATCGATATTCTGCGAGCGCAGCTTTTCCAAGGGTAGGTGTCGTTTGCGGTAAAATGGCGATCAAGACTTGTTTTCCCTCTTCCTTCAGCAAAATGTAGGGAACTTGCTTTTGCTTCAATCCGCTTTCAAATTTGGTCCATTCGTTTTGTGGAATGCTTTGCAGCGTTAGTAATTCTGCCTTATTTTTCCCATTCGCACCGTAATATTGGAATCGGACAAGAAGTGGATTCGTATCATGGTTGATGGAGATGGTGTACTTTTCGCCCCATTTTGCCGGAATCTTGAGGTCAAAGCCCTGTGTATAATTTTGATAATGATCCTCGATGTGTTTCAAGCCCGTTTTCCCGTCCCATTGGAAGTAGGAGGACACCCAGGGGATTTCTGCCATGGCCAAATCCTCTGTCCCAGCGGGTTGTATCTTTGTGCCGATCTCGATGATGCCATCACCGTTGATATCTTCACTTTCCAAAGAATAAGGCTTGAAGGTCAGGTCCATCTCTCCTTCTATTTTTGCCAAAGGGTTGGACAGTTGTCCATTGTCCCAGAGGAGTAGTTCAGTGGAAGCAGAGTGAGCACCTAATCCAGCATCAATAAATAGTGCGTTTCGGGCTGACGAAGCTTTTCCGATGATAGCCTGATAGTAACCATTCACATATCCGTCAAGGGCTATCTCTGTCTTTTTGGCGATTGTTCCATTCGCCGCCCCGTACAACTCGGCTTTGGATGTGAAGTTATTTTTATCGAGAACAACGAGAGCGAGATCCGCGTGATCATCTCCTGTCAAATCGCCTACTGCCATAATGGTATAGGGCTGCTTCATTAATTCCTGGGTCATATTATTCGCTAGCGAATAGATGGAGAGCTCCTTGTTTAAATCTTCGCCGCCTCCCATTCCGATCAGCATTTCTGGAATTTTGTCCCCTGTGAGATCTTGAAAGGAGACGTAATCCAATTCGCTGCCGACTCCAGTAAAGGAGGAGAGCTTTTCCCAGTTTCCTTGCTTTTGGGTAAGCACAAGCACACCGATTTCATAATCGGTTTTTTCGGTTTTGTAAAAAGCGACGACCTCTGCAACTCCATCTCCATTTAGGTCCTGTAGGGAGACGGCACTGGCTTCTGCGGGATGAAGAGGAACAGATAATTGTGACCCAGCCGGCAAAAATTGCATGACGGCCTGATTGATTGATTTTTGATCGCCGTCTGCTGACGGGGCGCGCATCAATTCATTGGGTGTATCTGTGAGTCCGCAACCGCTAACAAGCGAGGCGCAGAGTGCTGTCGTTACGAGCCAAGCCTTTTTCATTTCAAATGTTCCTTTCTGTTGCTGCATCCATTTGACTATATTGTAGCTTGCCCATCCCGCAAATTTGTTGCAAAACGGTAAAAAAACCCGTTTTGGAGCTTTTCAAGAACGAACGAACATGCTCTAAGCTACCTTATACAGGAAAAAAGTGCGAGAGAACAGGGAACATTTTACTAGCAACAATTGACCTAGCAAATTCGTTTAAAAATGTAGGATAGGAGTTGGATGTTATCTATACGAAGGAGGAGAATAGGATGAAAGCATGGCACAAAACGATGGCGGCAGTTCTTTGCAGCGGCGCGGTTCTCATGGCTTCAGGCGTTGGGGCTAACCCGGTTCAAGCGAGCGGCACCCAGTCGCAAGCGTACGCGCCGGTAGTCTTATTGCAACCAGAGCAAAATATCCCGTTCAACATACAATTTGCCGATGGATTTGTGGCAAAAGTAACGAACACAAAAACAAAAGCGACGAGTACAGTAGATATATCGGACAATAAGGCTACGTACGTGAAGCAAGGGATTTATCATGCCAATGGAAAGTTGCAAAAGGCAACCAATGGATATACGCAAAAGCTGGTGGAGCTGGTGCCATTCCGGGATGCGAAAGGCAACCTGCGTTACATGGGCAAGCAAATCTTGTGGGGGCTGAATACGGAGGATCGCCTGGCGGTGGCGACCAGTGTATGGAACGTCGTCGACAAACAGCCGCAGCTTTTACAGGTAACGGTTCAAAAAGCAGACTGGGACAATATGCCGTCGCCAGATGTGACGATCAATAGCGGCTTCAGTATGAGCAGCGATAGTACCTTTGTCCTTGATACGAAGTATGCAGACGTAACGGGAGACAATATCAAGGATCTGATTTTGCTTGTAGGCGATAAGATGGGCGTATCGATGAATCAGACGGCTCATAACCTGCGTGTCGTAGTTCGCGAAGGGAAGGATAATCAGCAGACGTTTATCTCTGTAGGAAAACGTGACAGTGGTATTCTTCCGAAGCTCGCCATCACGGATGGCAATGCTGATCAGGTAAAAGACATCCTCGTCACGATGCCGACTGCGACAGGTCATGTGTACAGCCAGCTTACGTGGAAAGACAATCGCCCGCAGCCAGTCGTCGAGCAGGGGAAGTTAAATGATCGTCAGTCGTACCAGCCAGTCATTGGGGTTTATGGTGAAGCAGTTGGGATGAATAAGGCGAAAAAACAATAGTGGAGTAGGCGTGGACGAATCAGTCAGAGTGAAAACTGGCTGATTTTTTTGCCTCTTAAATCGTAATAATTACGTTTTGTATTGACTTTAGATATTTTGACGCGTTATGATAACCAACAAATCGTAATAATTACGTTTTAACAAACTGAAAAGGAGATCTAGCATGAGCATAAACGAAAAGAAAATCCCTGTCACAGTCCTGAGCGGGTACTTGGGAGCAGGCAAAACGACGCTACTGAACCATATCCTGAACAATCGGGAGGGGCTACGAGTCGCCGTGATCGTTAACGACTTGAGCGAAGTAAACGTAGACGCCTCTCTAATTCTCGCAGGCAGTGGTCTGTCACGCGTGGACGAAAAGGTCGTGGAGCTGTCGAATGGTTGCATTTGCTGCACCTTGCGAGAGGATTTGCTGACGGAGGTAGAGCGTCTGGCTGTGGAAGGACGGTATGACTACATACTGATTGAATCGACGGGAGTAGGCGAGCCGGTTCCTGTCGCCCAGACTTTCACATACGTAGACGAAGAAAATGGCATTAATTTGTCGTCCTTATGCCGCCTGGACACGATGGTAACCGTAGTGGATGCGTACCGCTTCTGGTATGACTTTTCTTCCGGCGAAAACCTTTTGGACAGAGGGCAGGCAGTTGGCGCAGAGGATACTCGTGAGGTCGCGGATCTTTTAATCGACCAGATTGAATTCTGTGATGTGTTGATTCTGAACAAATGCGATCGCGTCGCTCCAGACGATTTAATCCAGCTGGAAGCCGTTCTGCGCAAGCTACAGCCAAAGGCTCGCTTCATCCGCGCTGTTCGTGGGCAGGTGGACCCGCAAGAAATTTTGAATACCCATCTGTTCGACTTCGAGACTGCCAGTCAATCAGCGGGATGGATTGCTGAGCTGCAAAAGGAAGTGCATACACCTGAGACGGACGAGTACGGAATTTCCTCCTTCGTTTATCGCAGTCGCAGACCGTTTCATCCAGCCCGTTTTGAAAAGTGGTTAGAGGCTTGGCCAGAAGAAATCGTGCGTGCCAAAGGCTTTTTCTGGTTGGCGACACGAAATGACGTGGCGATGACACTCAGTCAGGCGGGGCCATCCATCGAAATCGGAACGGCAGGCTATTGGACAGCAGCGTTATCGGCAGAAGAGCAACAAGCCATTTTGGTAGAGGACCCAGACTGGCAGCAAACATGGCATCCCGTACATGGGGATCGAACCACAGAGCTCGTCTTTATCGGGATCGATCTGAACCAGGAGCAAATCGTGAAGCATCTCGATGCATGTCTCCTGAACGATGAGGAATACGAGGCGGACTGGAGTAAGCTGCCCGATCCACTCCCAACAGCAGATGCTGTAATCGAGACGACATTGTAACCAAAAAAGAGGAGGCTGACATCCATGCGCGTGAACATTACCCTGCAATGCACTGAAACCGGAGATCGCAACTATATCACATCCAAAAACAAGCGGAATCATCCCGAGCGATTGGAACTGAAAAAATATTCCCCGCGACTAAAGCGCTATACCCTTCATAGGGAAACAAAGTGATTCCCAAAAAAATGTCTAAGGGCAATAGGCCCCGAGCCCAACACCTTCTACTCACCCAAACATAAAATGTACTTGTGTCTATCGAATGAAAAATTCTCTGCAAGTCCTAGCTCTTAAACAGGAGAGGGATCGGTATGAAAATCGTGATCATCGCCCCTGAGCAAATTCCCGTTCCCCCCATTCTTGGGGGGTCCGTCGAAATTACAATTCTGGCGATCGCCAAAGAATTGAGTAAGTGGCACTCGGTCTCGATCATCAGCAGAGCGCATTCTCGGTACCCAAAGTATTCTGTTATCGATGGGGTGAACATCTATCGCGTTCCTACCGGGAGTCCTGCGAAATATTTAACCCATGTGAAAAAAATCCTGAAAAAACGCCAATTTGACGTTTTGCAAATTGATAACCGTCCAGAGTTCGTCGGGCAGATTAAATCGATGTTTCCGAAAGCTACTGTCTCCTTGTATCTTCACTCGCTGACTTTTGTCAACTTTCCCCATACCAGTCGGGCAGAGACTTTGGCCGGGTTGCGAAAGGCAGACTTGATTATCACCAACAGCTCCTCTCTTGAAAGGCGACTTTCTGCTCGGTTTCCCAGTATGTCGAGAAAAATCCGGGTTGCATGGCTTGGCGTTGATACATCTCGCTTTTCCCCTATTCAAAAAACCTCTCATCCCCGTGCTTTCACTTTATTGTTCGCAGGCAGGCTTATTCCACGCAAAGGCGTTCCCGTATTGCTTCAGGCAGTTAAGCTCGTGAATAAACAGGTAAACCAACCTGTCAAAGTAATGATTGCAGGAGGGTCACCCACAAGCAAATATGCAAGGCAATTGCAGTCGCTCTCTCGTAAATTTGGCGTACATGCTGAATTCCTAGGTACGATCCCCCATTGTCATATCCATCGCGTTTTTAGAAAAGCCGATTTGTTCATTTGTCCTTCGCAAAAGCATGAATCGTTTGGACTTGTTAACGTCGAAGCGATGTCTTCCGGATTGCCAGTCGTTGCCTCGAAAAACGGGGGCATAAAAGAAGTGATTCAGCATGGCCGTTCTGGATTGTTGATCAAGCAATATAAAAATCCGCAAGCCTTTGCCGATGCGATCTGTTCGCTGATCATGAATAAGCCCCTGTATTTGAAAATGAAGCAAGAAGCTCGTCAAATTGCGTTGGAGAAATTCAGTTGGTGTGCAACAGCCGATAGACTCAACCACATTTATGAATCTGAAAAAGATTTACAACAGGATAAGCGCCAAAATGAATACCATTGCACCGCTGCCCATTGCCATGAACGTCAAGATTTGCAAGAATGCAATGAAACCGGGCAAGGCGCCCAGCCGGAGCGAATGAAAGAGGAGCCAGCCATCCCGCAATCATTTGACATCGTCCACGATTGGAGTTCCTTTGATGATGACACCCAAAGCATCACCAGTACCGGGGTTTTCCAAAATTTTGCTGATCTATGTACGGAAAATGATGACGAGTCCGATGGGAGTAATGACTCCGCCGAAGCCACTTTCGATTTCTTTTCCGATATCGGCTATCAAAGGCTTGTCGATGCACTCATATACGGTTAACGAGAGGCCGATCAGGTTTTCAAGCTATAAATCCGCATAACCTGCTCGGCTGTCTGCTCCAAGAGCGAGGCGGCTTCGCGCATTGATTGATCTAGGGTCATCGGTTTGTTGGTGATGCCGACAACGGCAGAAACGCCTTTTTCATAAAGGGTGTCGATGCCATTTCCAATGGAACCAGCGAGGACGATGACGGGAATGCCGTATCGTTGCGCGACTTGGGCAACTCCACATGGCGTCTTTCCTTGGGCAGTCTGGAAGTCGACTTGTCCCTCGCCTGTGATCACAAGATTGGCTTTGTCCATGGCTTCCGCGAGTTCTGTCGTCTCGATCACAATCTCAATACCGGAAGTAAGCTGTCCATTCAGAAAAGCGAGTAGGGCACCGGCGACACCACCGGCAGCACCAGTTCCAGGCAAATCGTGAATGGCGATGCCACGGGTCTTTTCGATCAAGTCAGCGAAATGGCGCAAATGATCATCCAATTGCAGCACCATTTCCGGTGTGGCTCCTTTTTGCGGACCGAAAACGTGTGAAGCGCCATTGGGTCCAACAAAAGGATTGGTGACATCACACGCGATGACGAAGTGACAGTCAGCCAGTCGCTTATCAACCTGACTCGTATCAATACGGCTCAATCGTGATAATTCCCCACCTCCAAAAGAGAGTGGCTGGTCGTCTTGATCGAGAAGCACATATCCGAGAGCTTGGAGCATGCCAGCGCCTCCGTCATTGGTAGCACTACCACCCAGTCCGAGAATGAACTTGCGGCAGCCTTGATCGAGTCCGGCCGTAATCAGCTGACCAAAGCCAAAGGTCGTCGTGACAAGCGGGTTGCGATCTGCGGAAGAAATCAAGTAAAGACCAGACGCAGCAGCCATTTCGATCACACAGGTTGCACCGTCACCCAAAATGCCGAATTCAGCAGAAATGTCCTGTCCGAGCGGGTTTTTTACGGTGGCGGTCAGTATTTTGCCATCTGTGGCATCGACCAGGCATTGCATAGTACCTTCCCCGCCGTCAGCCATCGGTTTTACGATGAGTTCACTTTGCGGGAGTACGCGTTGAATCCCTGAGCGAATGGCTTCGCCCACCTGTTTGGCTGTTAGGCTGCCTTTAAAGGAATCGGGAGCGATGACAATTTTCATGAGGGTGTTCCTCCTATCAGTGCAGAGGGTATTTTTCCCATAATAAAAAAAGACTGTCTCCCGCGTCTATGGCGAGAAACAGTCTTGGTTGTGCTAGGCGTTCTTTTTCAACGCCATTCCTTCTGGCTGCGATGTTTTCGAGAAGAACATTTTCATCATTGGCGGAGTGACGATGGTCGTCAAGAGTACGACGACAATCAGGACGGCAAACATGTCTTGCGTGAGCAAATTGTTCTCCAAACCAATGGCGGCGATAATGAGTGCCACCTCTCCACGCGATACCATGGCTGCACCAATGGCCATCGAGTTTTTCCACGGGAAGCCCGTGATTTTTGCACCAAATGCACCACCGATGAGCTTGGAAACAATCGCGATGACGCTCAGGAGCACAATCAGTCCGAGATTTTCCAAGATGCCAGAGAACTGTGCCGTTACCCCGATCGAGGTGAAGAAGACTGGCACGAAAACCGCGTAGCTGATGGTTTCGACCTTGTGCGTTACTTCTGTCTTGTAATTGGTTAAGCTGATCGCAACACCGGCGATGTAGGAGCCGATGATGGCGGCAACCCCTGTATATTCAGCAAAATAAGCGAACAGGAAACAGATAATGAGTGCCGCGGAAATGACCGATTCTGTAACCTGCAAAGGAGCAAATTTTTTCAAAACCCAAGGGACAACTTTCCAGGAAAGAACGATGACGATGGCAAAAAATGCGACCTTTTTCAAAATCACCATACCAAGATTAACATCGCCGCCAGCAAAGCTCATCAAGAAAGCGAGTGCCAGGATGACCAAAACGTCATCGATAACAGCAGCCCCCATGATGGTTGCGCCTTCCCTTGATTTTAGCTTGCCCAATTCCTTCAACGTTTGTACGGAAATACTCACACTGGTAGCAGAGAGCAACAGGCCGAGGAAGATCGCTTCAATGTTGGAGAGACCAATCGCAATCCCGGCACCATAACCGAGTGCAAGTGGCATGACAATTCCTGCGACACCTACGCTGGTTGAAGACTTGGCAGTGCGTTTGAACTCATCAATATCGGTCTCCAAGCCCGCGATAAACATGAGCAGGATAACCCCGATTTGGCTAATTTCCTTGAGGATTTCTGTGTCTGTGACTAGCCCGAGAACGGTAGGACCTAGAACGATACCGATGAGCAGTTTCCCCAAAACGGATGGCTGTCCCAGCCGCACGCTGATGTCACCGGCGATTTTGGAGGCGATCAAAATGACAGCCAGCTGAAAAATAAGCATCTGGTTTCCCCCTTTTTACGAAATAAAAAAGAGCCCGCAATCACAGCTTTCTTTTTGTCGGCTAAAAAAAGACAAAAAGAACCCTATGATGACAGGCTCCTCCAGTAACGAATCAAATATTCACTTAGAATACACAAATATTTTAACATAGCCAGCAGAAAAAGTAAACACTTGGTGACAAATGCTCCTTAGCGTGTGAAGATAGAGCAAAAAACGGAGGAGGAGCAGGCGTGGCAAAAATCAGCAAAGAGAATGCAGAGCATTATCATTGGGGAGATCAATGCGATGGCTGGTATCTGGTCAAAGGCCAAGACCTCAGCGTCATTCATGAGCGGATGCCCGGAAATACAGCAGAGGTGCGCCATTATCACGAGCGGTCGCGGCAGTTTTTCTTCGTGCTGTCAGGACAGGCTATGCTGGAAGTGGATGGCGTTCGTCATGTGCTGGGCAGGCAGGAAGGGGTAGAAGTGCCTCCGGGAGTCAAACACCAGATGAAAAACGAGGGAGCAGAGGATGTGGAATTTCTTGTGATCTCGCAACCGACAACAAGAGGAGATCGCATCCAAGCAAATTAAAGAAAGCCTGACCGTCAATGGATGCGGTCAGGCTTTAATATGTGTCATGCTTATTTGAAATTGGTAAAATCGGATACTTGGGCGAAGAAATCTGCCAATGCATGTATTCCTTCGAATGTTTGGTAAGCAAAAATAGGCAAACCCACAATAAACAACAAAGCTTCTCCGATATATTTGGCGATCATATGATCAACCTCCTTTTGGATGTTCGTTACGCTACGCGATCCAAAACAAAGGAACCATATGTATCCATTTCGCCGTCTGTATGCTGGATGCGCCTGAAGAAACGAAGGCGCTGCGGTTGCCTTGCCGCCATTGGATAAGTCTCAACCAACAACGTGTTAATGGGAGGTCGGTACATATCTGTGACGTTCTGCGGTAGAGCCCGGTTTTGCAGGCAACACTGTCTGAGACAAAAAGCAGAAGTGAAGCATCCTACAAAAATCGCGACCAAGGCGAAGAAATCTTCCAGCGAAAACAGCAGCAATAGCATATCTTCCATGGCGATTCTCCTCCTTTCGTATTCATCATTCTACTCTTGTTCACAAAATCGTGCAATCCTGAAAGTTCATGAGAGCGAATTCATTGACAAACTACCAACTATTTCAATTTGTTAATCGATAGGTTGACGCGGTAGTTCCCAAAAGGAAGAAGGGTATCTAAAAAATGATTGAGGGCCTCTTGATCTGGAACATGTACCAACATGGTATAGCAGCCTTCTCCGCTAATGCGATGCGCTTCGACGATCTCGCTGCGACTTTTGATAAAACGAGTGAAGAGAGAATGATCAGTAGTAGTCATGAACATCGTGACCAGAGCAGTGAGGAACGGGGCGATTTTGGCTTCATCAATGAGCGTTGTGTAGCCTTGAATAATCCCTTGCTCCTCCATTCGTCTAATGCGGTTGCCGACGGCTTGACCGCTTAGATGGACCTGTTCGCCGATGTCCTTCCACTGCAAGCGGCTGTTTTTTCGTAGCAAGGCAAGAATGGAGAGATCAATTTGGTCTAGCATGCGTAACTCCTTTCACGGCGAAAGTGGGAAGCCAGCAATCGTTTCGCGGCAACCGTTCACTGCCTTATACAATAAACGTACAACCATTATAACGGTAACGAGGAAAGGAAGAAATGACATGCAGATTCAGCTTGTACGACATGCTACCTTGCGTGTGGAATATGCAGGGCTGACATTTTTGGTCGATCCGATGTTTAGCTCCAAGGGCGAAATGCCAGCAGTACCAAATACGCCGAATCAGCGCCCGAATCCAGGAGTAGAATTGCCCATATCCGTGGAGGAGGTACTCGCTGGCGTGGACGCCATCTTGGTGACGCATACTCATTTCGATCACCTCGATGAAGCGGCCATTCGCCTCCTCCCGAAGCATTTGCCTGTATTTTGCCAGCCACCGGATCTGGATAAGCTGATGCAGCATGGCTTCGAACAAGTCATTTCCATCGAAGAGGAGTATACATGGCAAGGGGTTCACCTGCATCGAGCAGGTGGTCAACACGGAACAGGGGAAATTGGGCAGCAGATGGGGCCAGTATCTGGCTTTGTCTTGAAGCGAGCTGGTGAGCAGACGCTGTATGTGGCGGGGGATACGATTTGGTGTGAGGAAGCGGAGCAAGCTGTTGCAGCGTATCGTCCTGATGTGATCATCGTTTTCGCAGGTGCGGCCCGGTTCTTGACGGGAGACCCGATCACGATGACGAAGGAGGATATCGTCCATGTCGCAAATGCCGCGCCCGACAGTCGTATCCTTGTTGCCCACATGGAGACGTGGAACCATTGCTTGCTCAGCCGCCAGGAATTGAATGAATGTTTGCAGGAAAAACAGCTATCCGGGCGTGTACATGTTCCGCAGGACGGAGAAATTATCTCTATTCATTGAGCGAATCGAATAAAAAAGAAAAAACAAAGCTCCGCAGGTGATAGCGGGGCTTTTGGCGTTGTCGAAAAAAAGGCTTATCCATCATTTGACAAACAAAAACGAACGTAATAAACTATTTTTACGTAAATGATTAATGTCATGAGGTGTTGTTGTGGCGCACGAACAACTGGAAACATATGTAGTCGAGAAGCCGGAACAGGCGATGGCGCTATTGAACCCGCTACGTGCCGAGATTTTAAGCCGTTTGGCAGAGCCTGCTTCGGCAGCAGAAGTCGCACGTGGTATCAATGAAATCCCGCAGCGTGTCAATTATCACTTG
This sequence comes from Brevibacillus sp. AF8, assembly GCF_021270385.1. NCBI lineage: Bacteria > Bacillati > Bacillota > Bacilli > Caryophanales > Paenibacillaceae > Brevibacillus > Brevibacillus sp. AF8. The sequence continues at coordinate 82,082 of NZ_JAGQDN010000015.1, forward strand.
AAGGCCTTGGAAAAAGTCGGATTGGTCAGACGGGTAGGGAGTCGACAGGTGCGCAATCTCGTCGAGGTGCTTTACTTGGCAATTGCGCGGACGTATGTGCTCTCGGAAGGACTGAACTGGGGCAACGATACCGTTCAGCAAATGAAGGATCAAGGGTCGCTGTCTCATCTGGTCCAGACAGCAGAACGAATCAAGCGTGATGCCATGCTCTTGCTGGAGCGCTCCGATCAAGAGGTCGAGGTTCCGAGCGCCTCACTGAATGCGAGTATTCAGCTAGCCAGTGCGGAACAGCGCAGTGCTTTTGTAGAGGAGTACGTCCAACTGGTGAATCAGCTTGTGGCGAAGTATCAGCCAAAAGAAAAGGGACAAGAGACGTATCAGGTGGTTCTCGCGGTTTATCCAAAACAAGGAGGAGACGAGGCATGAAAGCACAAGCTGCGGAGTCCAATAAGTCCAAACCCGTAATCGTTTGGGAAAGTCGAGTCCAGCCTCAAACCGACCAGGTCATTGCCATGCCTGCCCGAAACGGAAATGGGGTTGCTGTCGAAAGAGAAGCGGCTGTTCAGACATGGTCAGTGGGCCCGGCGAGTAATCCGGCAGTCGTGACGCAGGTTTCATCAGGATTTAACAAAAAATCAGTGGCGGTTCCACAAGCAATCAGCATGAGTATGGCCGCGTAAAAAACGCAGCGTAAACAAGCGAAGGAGGGTTTTTCATGAATCTCATTCCGGTAGTAGTCGAGCAAACGAGTTATGGAGAGAGGTCCTATGACATTTACTCCCGGTTGTTGAAGGATCGCATTATTTTTCTCGGCAGTGCCATCGATGATCAGGTAGCCAATGCAGTCGTAGCTCAGTTGCTGTTCCTGGCAGCAGAGGACCCGAAAAAAGACATTCATCTTTATATCAATTCGCCCGGAGGCTCTGTCACAGCAGGGATGGCGATTATCGATACGATGAGTTTCATTGCGCCTGATGTGTCTACAATCTGCACAGGGATGGCAGCGTCTATGGGTGCGATGCTTCTCGTAGCGGGAGCGCCGGGCAAACGGTACGCGTTGCCCAATGCAGAAGTCATGCTCCACCAGCCGTGGGGAGGCAGTCAAGGACAGGCGAGCGATATCAAGATCGCAGCAGACCGTATCATGCGACATCGCAACATGCTGTATACGATCATCGCAGAGCGTACGGGAAAGACAGTCGAGCAAATCGAAAAAGATGCAGACCGCGACTATTTCCTTACCGCCGCAGAGGCGCTTGAATACGGCTTGATTGATAAAGTGATCGAAAAATTGTAAAGATGGGGATAGAGAATAAAGTGGCTGCGAAGCTTGGAGTTTAGCGTACCGAATGTTTGAACCGTCAGGATTTATTCTGACGTTTTTTTCTGCACACGAACGTGTTTAAAGGATTAAGTTTTACCGACTTGTTCTAGGAAGTTGTTCAATTGCTCCATAGCGTTGTTAACATTCATAAAAAAGATATCGATATCCGTAACGGTATGCTTTTCAAGTAATTTCTCAGGTTTCGTAATTAATGTGTATAGATTTATACCTGTCTCATCCTGCTCTTGCTCAGGGTATACATAGATGAGTAGATCGTCAATTCGCTCTCTTAGCTCAATGATTTCATTTGCGGTAAGTTTTGCAGATATATGTTCTTCTGTCAACAAATCATTAAGTTGCCTTGTTAGTTGGGTTAATTTGCGATTCGTGTCAAATAATTTTGCGATGGTTTTTTCATTGTAGTGTTTTGCAAAGTAGAGAGAGATGATATTTTCTACACTTTCATAAATTTTCTTCCTGCCATTTCCTTGTTTATACCCACTTACATACATTTGAAGTGATTCCAATGTGATTTCTTTTCCATTAGCATTACCTAAAAAATCACTGATAGATCCTACGTATCTATAGTTATTAAATACATTTTCTGAGTAGGTGTATGCAACCATTCGGATTTGATCTTCACTAATGTCGGTTGTACCTTTATTGCATCCAGAGGTCACTAACACTAGAATCAAGGATAGCATGATTGGTATCTTTTTCATTATGTCGCCCCTTCATTTAATTATATAGAAAAGACTGAATTTTCCTACTTTATTAAGAAAACAGGTGTCCACCATAAAGGGGGACACCCAAATTTTAACATTATCCTTTCCAATATTCACCTGTAGAGGTGAGTGTATTTAAATACTTCACACCCGTGTTCCATGTTATATTAAAACCTCCACCGCCACCTGATACGTTACCACCTATCCCAGTAATTGAAGTGCTTGTCCAAGAATGGTCATATTGTAAATAGACCCGCTCTTTTTTGTTTGTTGTAACTTTTTCAAGTACAGCTGTTATTGTGCCATTTGTAACATATCGATCATTAATCCAAAAGCCAACACCTGCGTCTGTAGCGCGTTTTGCTAACGCTACCTTACCACGTTTTTTATCAGTTCTTGTATCGAAGTAAGCTTCTTCATCACCCAAGCCATTCCAGCCTTGGATGACAACCCCATCTACGTCTATTGGCATACTTCTTTTATTATCTGTATAAACACCTACGAAATCGTATGGGTCGCGTCCGACAAAACCTTCTTTCTCATCCCACTCCCAATATCCAACAAACACATATTGATCACTTTCATCATCGTAAACAATTCGTCAGTAAATGTTATCCATCCTTCCTCGTTAGATAATGCATTGATCGGTTTTCCATCTTCACCATCTGAATTTACTACCTTCAAATTATTGTATTTTTCTATTGTTATTTTCATTGCCTTATCAAAATCTTTCGTTTTTCTTACTTGCTCTCGTAAGTAATCTAATTTTTCGTTAAGTTTTTCAAGTTTTTCTTGTTTTACTGCTTTCTCGTATTTTGCATCAACTTTTTCAGCAAAAGCCATACTTGGAACAGTGAGCAATGACATTGAAAGTGCAAGAGGTGTAATTATCTTAGATAAATTCCCTAACATTAACTCATCTCCCTAATTATGGTATATACTTCGTTTGTATTCTACTATTACTTGATTGTTCGTTCAAGATTTTTTGAAAAATACAAAAATTACCTCGATTTAATCTGGCGGTTTTTTGTTTGCACATCAAATTGTTTGAAGGAAGGAGGAGCTGGGTATGAACAAGAGTATCAGATGACGGGAGGCACACCTTGTGAAAATCAGAACAAAAATCATCCTGGCTTTTGGTGTCATATTGGCAGTCATGTTCGGTTCAGGTACGTATATGCACCTGCAAATGCTAGCAATGAAGGCATCCTACACCCAGATTATCGAAGAGGAAAAATTATTGACGGATCTGCGTGAAATGCAGTTTATTATGACAGGTCGAAATAATGACGAACGAGCCTACTTGTTAACAGGCGATGAAGAATTTCGGATGGAATTGAAGGGAAAGGCAGCAAAGGTGGACAGCCTGTTTGCCAAAATGAACAGTTCTTTAGAGTCTTCTCACCATCGTGAAAAAATGGAGGAGGCAATGGGACTGTACAAGTCCTTTCTGGAGTCGAGTGAGAAAGCGGTAGAGGCACAGGATAATGGGCTACATGAAGAAGCCATCGCTCATCATTTCGGTCAGGAGCGGCAATCGAGATTAGCACTGGATTCGGTTGTGAGTGGATTGGTCGAAGAGGTGCGTAATGAAATCGAAGTAGATAGACAGGAGCTGGCGGAGAACGAAGGAACTTCGGCCATGATCCAGTTGTTTTTTAATGCAGTGGGAATTCTCGTCGCGATTGTGGTTGGCGGTTTTCTGATTCGCTCGATTGTGGCACCGCTGCACCGGGTGAACAAACAGCTACATGATATCGCTGAAGGAAAAGGAGATTTGACGCAAGAGTTGACCGTCTCTTCCAAAGACGAGATTGGACAGTTGGCAGGCTCATTTAACCGGATGCTAGCCAACTTACGAGAGCTGATTTCTCAGGTTCGTGGGCATGCCCAGCAGGTTGCAGCCGCAGCTGAACAACTGACAGCGAGCTCGAAGCAAACGAGCCAAGCTACGGAGCAGATTGCCATCACGATTCAGGAAATGACGGAAGGAACGGACAGGCAATCCCAAAACGTAGAGGAGAGTCAGCAAGAAGTCGAAGAAATATCCGCAGGCATTGAAAAAATTGCGGCACGTGCGCAAAGTGTGTCGGCTGCAGCTGCCAGTACCTCAGAGCTGGCGACAGAGGGGGATCGTACTATCCAGCAGTCGGTTTCCCAGATGAACGGGATCGGAGAAACGATGGAGAATTTGACTGCACTGGTAGGTGGTTTGGGAAAACGCTCTGAGCAAATCGGCCAAATCGTCGAAGTCATTACACAAATTTCAGGTCAGACGAATCTCTTGGCATTGAATGCTGCTATCGAAGCGGCGAGGGCTGGCGAGCACGGCAAAGGCTTTGCTGTCGTGGCGGATGAAGTGCGAAAGCTGGCTGAGCAGGCATCTGCATCGGCACAAGAAATCTCCCAACTGGTAGCGTCGATCCAGATGGAGACGAACGAAGCGGTCCTCACGATGGAAAAAGGCTCTCAAGAAGTAGCAGACGGGATGGGGGGCGTCGCAAGAGCAGGGGAAGCGTTCTCTCAAATTCGTGATGCTGTTGTTGGCGTGACGAATGAAATACAAGAGGTATCGACTGCTGCACATACCCTTACGGAAAGTACAGGCAAGGTCGGACAATCGATGCAGATGATCGCCACTGTCGCGCAATCGGCTGTCTCTCTGTCGGTGGGAGTCTCGTCTGCTACAGAAGAACAGCTTGCCTCGATGGAGGAAATCTACTCCTCGGCTGCATCGCTGGCGGGTCTCGCGGATGATTTGGAAAAACTGATAGGCCATTTCAAGGTATAAAGCTTCGCCACAGGATACACCCCTGAGAATCGACAGAATGATTCTAAGGGGTGTTTTTTGTTTACGCCAATTTCCACAAAGCCAATCTTCGATATACGAGAAAAACCACGAGATTCCCCACTGCCGCTGCCAAAAAGACTGACCAAGGCCCGAACGACAAGGTCATCCAGCCCGAACCATAGATGGAGAAGACAATTCCGAGCTTGAAAATAGAGCCGGTGATCCCGCTAATTCTGCCAATCATGTGGGCAGGGGTAGTCTCTTGACGAAAGGTCCAAATACAGACGTTTTCAATCGTGCTGATCAGTCCCGTGAGAAATAGAGAAAGACAGAGCATCCACGTACTTTGCGCGAAAACCATGAGCAAATAGGAGCAACCGAGAAGCAGGATGGTCATGCCCATGATGCGACCGATGGGAAATCGTCTCCGCAAATAGGCAACCACTGAGCTGCCGAGAAGACCGCCAAGTCCAGCCGCGGAAAGCACCAGCCCTAATGTGGAATTGTCCAACCTAAGGTGATCCTTGGCAAAGAAAATGATCATGGCGTCATACATGCCCGAGGTCGCATTGAGAAAAATCACGAGTACTGTAATCTGCCATAATGGTCGATTGCCCAACAGCTCCTTCCAACCATTTCGCAACTCCTGCCAAAAGCCGCCCTGAGAGGGGGCAGGCGCATCTGTACGATCTAAAAACGATATGGCGATAAAAGCCAGTAAATAGGCTGTACCCGTAATGAGCAGCCCAGTGTGCAGCGCCGACAGAAGCAGAATAAACCCGGTTATCGCAGGTCCCATAATTTCAATAAACGTGCTCATAAAAGAAAAACGAGCATTGGCTGAGGTTAACAGAGGGGTAGGGACCACCTGCTTGATCATGCTGACGCGAGCGTTGTGAAAGCCGTAGTTAAACGCCATCAGGAAAAAGCCAGCCACATAATAATGAATGACCTGTGCATGTCCGGATTCGGTCAGTCGATATAGCAAAAACAACAGGATCATCTGGCCAAAAACCATCCATTGCGACCAGCGTTTTTTGGAGAAGCGATCCACCCAGACGCCAATGAACATGGCGAGCAGCAGATTTGGCAAAAACTCAATGCTTTTCATGGTCGTCATGGCAACTGGCGATTGGGTCATATCATACAAGATCAATGGCAAGGCCAGTTCGTACACCTTTGCTCCACACGCGATAAAGGTGGACGTGAAAAAGAGGACGAGAAAGGGCCGATTCCGCCAGATCGATATTCTCTCGTGTGATTCAAGCTTCGTGGCGGGGATGTTGTTAGGCGCTGGCATGAAAAAACCTCCTTCTTCGATCTCATTGTAGCTAGAAAAAGGGGAAGAAAAAGGGTAGAGTGTTTGGAGAGTATGGACCCCTTTTTGGATTCGACAGCGACTGTTTACGTAGAAAGAGTGATCATCTCGATGCAAAGTGCCTACTACTACTTGCGCTTGCGCCAGCATTTTGCCTCTGCCCCAGAGGGTGAACAGCAGGAGATTACGCTTGCCGAGCTGGCTCAAATATTTTGTTGCACGATTCGGAACACGAAAAAAGTCATCAAACAGATGGAGGAGCAGAAGTGGATTGAATGGAGCCCGGGAAGAGGACGAGGCAATGTCTCGCGGATCGTCTTGTTATACGGGATCGAGCAGATCGTTTTGCCCATCGCTCAGGGGCGTATCCAAGATGGCGATTTGGAAGGCGCTATGCAGCTCCTCAATGATTTTGCCATCACTGCCAAGGGGCGGGAGCACTTTTTTGACTGGCTCTCCGGGCAGTTTGGCTTTATTCAAGAGGAAATCCGTGAACGAAAACTGGATACGCTTCGAATGTCCTTTTACAGACCGATTCCCGCTCTCGACCCTGCCTTTGTCAACAGGCGCACAGAGTCACACATGGTTAAGCAACTATTTGATACGCTCATTCGTTATGACGAAAAAATGGATACATTCATCCCGCATCTCGCCCACCATTGGGAAGTAAATGAGAGTGGAACAGAATGGACCTTTTATTTGCGCAAAGGGGTACTTTTCCACCATGGACGTGAACTGACAGCGCATGACGTCGTCTGGACGCTCGAGCGCATTGCCGATCCGAAGACGGGGTCTCCCTATCGCTGGATGCTGGAAGATGTAGAAAAAGTCACTGCTGAAAAAGAGACGATAGTAAAAATTGCGCTCAGACGTCCCAATCAATTACTGCTATCCATTCTGGCAGCGAATCGGCTTTCGATCGTTCCGGGAGATGTCGTTCAGGAAAAAGGACAAGCATTTAGTCGATTACCTGTGGGCAGTGGACCATTTTCGCTGGTGACGAATGACTCGCAGATGTTCATTTTAGAGGCTGTCCCTACGTATTTTCTCGGAAGGGCTCATTTGGATCGGGTAGAGATTTGGATTGTTCCCGAAAACAGACAGGATGTGCGAAACGAGGATTACTTTTCAAAACGAGGAGAGGTGCACTTCCAAACCTTTTGGAATAAGCTCGGGCCGATGGAGCAATGGCAGGAGTTGCAGAGCCTGGAGAAAGGCTGCACGTATCTCGCTTTTAACCTGAATCGCCCAGGCCCACAACAAGATATTGCATTCCGGCAAGCGTTGGATCGCCTTATCGAGCGCGAGAAAATGATTACGGAGCTGCGAGGCAATCGGTATATGCCTGCTTACGGATTTTTACCTGAAAACAAGGATGTGCCTAGTGGTGGAGTGGACTGGGATGGGGATTTCAAAGACTGGCCCGATAATCAACCGATACGGTTGTTTACGTACGAAGGGGCAGGCAACGAAAATAATGCGGAATGGTTACGGCAGCATTTGGCGAATGGGGGCATTCGAGTTGAAGTGACTGTCCTGCCGATTGAGGAATTGAAGAAGCCAGAGGTCATTCAGCAGGCAGATATGGTGGTTGCGGGAGAGGTTTTTGATGAACAGTGGGAGTTGGGGATGGTGGAGTTCTTTAAGTCGGATATCAGCTTTTCGCGGCAGTTGTGGAGTCCTGTCTTGCGGGAGCAAATCGATTATGAGTTGGACGCCTTAATGCTGGAGAGGGATGTGACAGGGCAGCGTCATCACTTGCAGGAGGTCGAGAGACTGCTGCGTGAGCAGTGCGCGATGCTGTTTTTATACCATACGCGTCAGCATTCTGCTTACCATTCGGCTCTGGCCGGTGTTTCGTTGAATGCGCTTGGTCTTGTTGATTACAAAAATATTTGGTTTCGGCAGTAATCGTGGAAGATGAGTCTGTCACAGCCCCTCTGGTTGCGCTATGATAAGGCTTACGAGTCAAAAGGCGGAGGGGAATGTATGAAACGATTTCGATTTGATCAGCAAGTAGGCAAAACGATTGATCGCTATAATTCCGTCCATGCGACGATTTCTCGTGTTGTGCGCACGCCGAATTCCGTTTCGATAGGATGTATCCATTTGGAGGCGGGTGGGATTGTCGGTTATCATCCGGCGCCTTGCCCTCAGCTTTTTCTCGTGGTGAATGGTGAAGGCTGGGTACGTGGAGAAGGTACAGAGCGCATCCCGATCCAGAGTGGTCAGGCGGCATTCTGGATCACAGGTGAAGGGCATGAATCAGGCAGTGAAACCGGAATGACAGCCATTGTGATTGAAGGAGATGGGCTTGATCCAGAGAGCTTCATGTCCTTATTGGAGACGTAGCATCCGTATGTATGATGGTATTGGTTTGCCATTCCACCAACCGTACATAAGCTCCCCAGATTACCCAAGAAAGACGGTGTGAAAGGCAAATGACATGGAAAACACATATGGTACTCGGTGCCATTGCAGGCTACTGCGCCTATCCTTCGTGGAAGGGCAGTGTTATTGGTGCAACGATGGCACTAGTACCCGATATCGATCAAGCAAATAGCAAACTCGGAAACTTGATGGGACCTTTGTCCAAAATGCTGCAAAAAGGATTCGGCCATCGTACGGTTACACACTCCTGGGTGATTTTATTCCTTCCGTTCCTGCTGTTCGGCGATTCTTTGGCTGCTATGGCAGGGCTTTGGGGGATTTTGTCCCATCTGATCAGCGATATGCTGGTTGGACGTATTCAGTTATTGTGGCCGTTGCGAGTGGGCTGGCTCGGCATTCCGGTGTCCAAGTCGATGTATCGGACTGTGGATCGAATCGTATTTTATGTAGCGATTGTGTATATTGTGATCAAAGGTTATCAGTAAGAAGAATGGAAATGGAGAAAGGGCCTCCCTCGGGAGGTCTCTGCATTGAATGTAATCGGAATATTTAGAACGAATCGTGATTTTAATAAAAAAGCTGACACCGGTTTAGGGCCGATGCCAGCTTGCTAGTAGCATTATGAGCGAATTCTTCTTATCACGAAACAATTAAGGCATCATGAACTGTTGCACGAGCTCAGCGTTTTCATTCATGAATTTATCTGCGTTTTGCATGACTTCTTGTTGCGCTTCCATCATTTGTTGGTCAGTCACTGTAGCGAAATTGATGGAGTTGTCAGCAGTCATAGCTGGAATTTCCAGTGCTTTGCCGAATTCTGCTTTGGACTTCAGCTTGAAGCTAAAGCCTTTTGGCATATCTGGAGTAGGGTTCGAGAACTTCACTTTTACTGTGCCGTCAGAATCTACACCATTGTCCGTCTTTGTCTCGTTCATGGTAACATTACCGGTCAGAGCAACAGGGTTGGAGGAATATTCGTCTGCCACTACGAGTGCAAAGTCATAGTTTCCGGTTGTTTTCTTGTCTTGCTTGGTTGTCTCAAAAGTGGTCGAGAGGTCCAGAATTGGCTGGTCGGTCTCTTTCATCAGGATGCTGAACTTGCCCTTTGTCTTGTCTTTTTCTTCTGTCGCTTTGTAGGTTAAGGACATTTCGCCACTTTGCTGGTCAGACAGGTTGTGCAGGGAGTAACGGTAGTACGTTTCAGCGCCTTTATCGTAAGAAACACTGCTGTAGACCAATTGATCTTTTTTCTCTTTGTCATCGACCAAGAGCTTGCGGGACAAGATTTGATGATCACTATTCACGAGCACGACCATTCTCAATTGCTCAGTTGATTTGGCGTCTGTATCTTTTGCATCCTTGATGATGTCATCGAAGGCTTGCTCGTAATTTTTCTTGAATTCTTCTTTGCTGATTTCTTCTACTTTGTAGCCGCTGTCGAGCATCAGCGTAGCCACATTGTGGTAGCGGCTGTAGATCAGGTCAAACAGCTTTTGGTCAGCTTTTGCTTTCTCTGCAATTTGCTTCGACAGAGCCGCGCCTTCTTGGGCGTTGAAAGTAACGGTGATCTCACGTGCATCTTCCTTGAGTCCTTCTTCAGAGAAAGAAACGTCTTTTTTGATGCTTACCTGGCTGTCTTTGATGTTGTCAGCATACAGCAAGGCATACGGAGTCATGACCGTTTTGAGTTCATCCTGGTTAAAATTGATTGCTTTATACAAATCGCTATAGGTTACGAAGCGCTTCGGCAGTTCTTCGCCGCCCAGCTTTTCCTTAAGTGCATCGCGATCCTTCAGGTCCATATAAGCGTATTTAGAGTAAAACTCTGGCAGCTTGAAGCCCATAACAGAATCATTCATGAAGTACTCAAGAGTAGCCAGCTTTTTATCTTGTAGGTGAACTTCCAGGTTCCCCGATTGTTGATTTTTCTGTTCATCGATGTTGCTTTGCATCACGAGCTTCGCTTTGCCCAGCATGTCGAGAATTTTTTGTGCTTGCGGGTCTGGGATGGTGGCATCTAAAGCAATATCACTCAACTCAGTGGTGGAGTGAACTGGTTTTTCCAGGTATGGCTTCATGTAGTCTTGGTATTCCCCGTAAGCTTTGGATACGTCGCTAGAAAACTTCATCATGCTTTCCGCTTCCGCCTGCAGGTAAATCGTTTTTGCACTCTTAAACAGATCGTACTTGGCATAGGCGGTCCCTAAACCACCCAGCACAACGACAGCCGCTGTCCCCGCGATCAGCCATGCTTTTTTCTTGCTTTTGCGCGGTGGGTTCACGTTTGTTGCAGTTTCCATCTTTTCTCTCCCCTTTTGCTCTCTCTCTTTGCTGAATCCAATGTGCGTAATGATTTTGCGCACTCGATTTTGTATTGTACCATAAGGAGGAAGAAGCAGAACGATTTCCAGTAAATTTCTTCAAAAATGAGGAAGAAAGACCCAAAAAGTTGCATTCTTCCTACTTTTGTATGCATATAGAACAAAGAAAAAGCGACAGCAGGGGGGAGATCACATGGATTTTCGCGTGCTGCAAACGTTTATGGTGGCGGCCACGACAGAAAATTTTCACCAGACAGCAGAAGCGTTGTTCATTGCGCAGCCTACTGTCAGCCAACATATACGACAATTGGAAAAGGAATTGGGGATCAAGCTGTTTGAACGGGTTGGCAAGCGCGTTCGGTTAACGGCTGCGGGCAAACGCTACCTGCCACATGCAAAAGGACTTCTCCAACAGTGGCATAACAGTATGGAAGACTTGCAGGCTTGGAGACAAGGCTATCGGGAAAAGCTTCAACTGGCTGTTTCCCCGATTATCGCCCGTGCTCGTTTTTCCCATTTGCTGCATCGTTACACCAAGCTCTATCCCGATGTAGATATCTCGATTAAAATTGTTGACTCCGTGGAGATTGGCCCGCTGGTTCAAAATGGACAGGCTGATCTGGGCTTAACCCGGATGGTGCCAGGAGAATTTCAGTTGTCTACTTATCTTTTGTACGAAGATCCTATTGTTTTTGCAGTCCCTCACAGCGGTGGAGATATGGAGGCGCCCTTGCCTGATTGGGAGCAAGAGGTGCAATCGAATCGTCTGCTGACCCATAATCACCCGGGTTACTGGGATGAGTTGCTGTTGCTTTTGCGTCAGAGGGGGCTTTCCTTGCGTACGATGGCTGTTTCGCAAGTAGACATTACAAAGCGATTCATCGAGGATGGATTGGGCGTTTCCTTTTTGCCTCGGACGGCTGTCGATCGGGATTTATTTGAAAACCGCTTTATTGAACTTCCCACACCTGGCCTCGTTTTGCCAAAGGTTGCTTCTTATTTGCTGGTACCGAAAGCAGGAATCAGCGAGCCAGCGCAGCATTTTATGGAAATCCTGCATTCCTTGTATCCACCGATGCCGCTTGTTCAGCCAGGGGGACGGACATAGAAGATAACAAGCCTGTAAGGTAGATGTAAGGTGAATCGATAGTTTTGATGAGCATATGTATCCTATACTGAACCCTGCTTAAAGACAGCAGGAGGGAATGACGAGTATGCAGCAGGCTGAACCAATCACACAGAAGGATCGGATTTATTCCATTGATATTGTAAGGGGATTGGCATTGTTCGGGATTTTGCTGGTGAACTTGCCTAGCTTTATCATGTATTCGGAAGACGTTCGTATGCCAATAGAGGCGGGGATCGATGCGTGGATTCGCTTAAGCTATGATTTATTCATTCAAACGAAGTTTTTCGGAATCTTTTCGTTTCTGTTTGGCTTAGGTTTTTACATTTTCATGTCACGGGCTGAACAGCGTGGACAAAAAGTATTTCGTCTCTTCAGCAGACGGTTGTTCGCGATGTTTGCTATTGGTGTAATTCATATCTTTCTTTGGTTTGGCGATATTTTGACGGTGTACGCGCTTCTCGGCTTTTTACTGATGCCATTTTATCGAAGAAAGTCTTCTACGATTCTAGCATGGGCAGCCAGTCTGGGAGGAGTGTACATGCTTACTCAAGGCGTGGCACTTGTACAAACGCTCAATGGTCAAGAAGTCTATCCATTTGTAGCATCACTCCAGACGACATTGATACCGATCTTTGTGATGTTCCTGTTTGGGTTGTACGCGGGAAAATGCGGTTTGATTGCTCAAATTCGCGAGCATAAACCGTTTTTGAAACGAATCGCTACTACTACTCTGGCAATTAGTCTTCCGATCGCAGCAGGGATTGTGTGGGCGAGCGGTGTCGTCTTTGGTCCAAAGCTTGAACAGGTGAATAAAATATTGGTTGACCTGAGTACGCTGCCTATGGCGCTGTGCTTGATAGCCAGCTTGTTTCTGTTACTGGATCGAGAGTCGGCAAGGAAAGTTCTCCAGCCATTTGCCTACACAGGACAAATGGGGTTAACGACTTATTTAGGTCAGACAGTCATCATGACTATTCTGATTGCTTTGTTCGGTATTACGGCCATGCCGCTCTCTTCCTGGTTTTTGCTCGCGCTGCCGATTTATGCGTTTCAATTACTCGCAAGCTGGCTGTGGCTGAAGCGTTTTAATCGAGGCCCGATGGAAAAGCTGTGGCGCTTCCTGACGTACGGACGTAAAAAGAAGGCAGTTCCAGCTCCTGCTAACTGATTGCAAAACGTGATCAAAAATCCGGTTTTCTTTTATTTCCCTTCACGATTATGAATCGATTATACTGAAGAGAAAAGAGACGAAAATGGAGTGGTGATGATGACAAAACAACATCCTTTGGCTATCGGCTTGGATGGTATCGCCGTAGCAGAAACAGACCTTAGTTTGGTGGATGGGATTAATGGACTGCTGGTGTACCACGGTCATTGGGCGCGTGATTTGGCTATTCACCACACATTTGAGGAAGTGGCACACCTGCTCTGGTTCGGACATTTGCCGAGCGAGCAGGAGTTGAAGGAGTTAAAGAATAAGCTCAAAGCAAACCGTGAGCTGCCGGAGCATGTAAAAGGAATCCTGAAGCTGATCCCGGCAGATGTAGATATGATGAGTGTCCTGCGTACAGGTGTTTCGGCGCTCGGCAGTTCCTCACACGGCTTTCCGCCAACCATCGATGAGGTGATTGCGCTGGCGGCCAAAATGCCAACAATCGTCGCGTATCGCTTTGCTTGTCTGGAGGGCCGCGAGCCGCTGGCACCGAATCCGGAGCTGGATCATACAGCGAACTATCTGTATATGCTCAAAGGCGTAAAGCCGAATGCGGCACATGTACGTGCGCTCGATGCGTACCTGATTTTGACGCAGGAGCATGGCATGAATGCCTCCACATTCGCCGGTCGTGTCGTCAGTTCGACCGAGTCCGATCTGATTTCTTCCATTACAGCAGCAATCGGAACCCTGAAAGGGCCTTTGCATGGCGGAGCACCATCTGAAGTGACGGAGATGATCGAGGCGATCGGCACGAAGGAAAATGCAGAGCCGTGGCTGCGCAACAAGCTGGAGAGCGGCGGACGTTTGATGGGCTTCGGACACCGTGTCTATAAAACGGTTGATCCGCGTGCAACTGCTCTCCGCGTTGTTGCATCCGAGCTGTCATCCAACGATCCGTGGTTCGATCTGGCGACACATGTAGAAAAAGTAGGCTTGCAGCTGCTGGAAGAGTACAAACCGGGCCGCAAGCTGAATACAAACGTAGAGTTTTTTGCCGCAGCTGTCATGCGCGCGGTTGGTTTGGACGACAATTTGTTTACACCGACATTTGCCGTGAGCCGTGTGGTTGGTTGGAGTGCGCACATTCTGGAACAGGCAGGCAAAAACCGCATTATTCGCCCACAATCCAATTACATTGGCACGATGCCGGAATAATAAAGACGTTAAGTAAAAAAGCTATCCGTTATGCGGATGGCTTTTTTACTTAGTGCAACATAGAATGTGGCCGCGGTGAAGAGAAGAATATTTCCAGTCTAGGCTCCAGGCTCCGTCCCGCTGAGGGCTGATACTGTCCGCTCCGAAGGGATTCGCGGGGAAACGCAAAAGTGGTAGCCGCTACGTAGCCCGGGCACGTTGCGTTTCTTTTGCCCGCGAATCCCTTCTCCGCTTGGTAGGACTCCACAAGTCGCTACGTCTTGAAATATTCTTCTCTGTCGTAACTGATGATCTTCTTCAATCTTTAAGTCTTTACGCTCTTAAGCGTCCACCTCTGAAAACGCATCCTTGAAGATACCACTTTGGACGCGGTTTCGCTTTTTGCATGGAGTCGTGCAGTCAATCCCGTAGGGGGTGGCCCTAGAATCTGAGCGTTTTCTCCTGTTTCCTCCCCACCACAACAGCCGGAAATATATCTCGTTTTTACAAAGTGCAACTTAGGATTGCAGAACATGCTTACTTTTGGCATGATAATGAAAAAAAGTAAGGAGTGGAGCAAATGGCGTTGTTGTCTACCCCGTTTCAGTTTAAAGGACTTAGCTTGAAAAATCGGATTGTCATGCCGCCGATGTGCCAATACTCTGTGGATGCCCACGATGGAACACCAACAGACTGGCACTTTGTTCATTACGTTTCTCGTGCAGTAGGCGGAACAGGTCTGATCATCGTGGAAATGACCGATGTCGAGCCGGATGGCAGAATTTCCAACGGCGATTTGGGCTTGTGGTCTGACGAGCAGATTCCGGCGTATGCGCGAATCGTCTCCGAGGTTCAAAAGTATGGGGCCAAAATTGGCATACAGATTGCTCATGCGGGTCGCAAAGCGGAAGACGCAGAAGTGCCTGTATCGGCGTCCGCGATCGCTTTCCCAGGGGGGCGCTACAAAACGCCACGGGCGTTGACGACAGCAGAGGTTAAGCAAATGGTCGTCAAGTTCCAGGACTCAGCGAGACGTGCGGTGGAAGCAGGGTTTGATACCATTGAAATCCATGGTGCGCACGGATACTTGATTCACCAGTTCCACTCTCCTTTGACCAATCAGCGAGACGATGAGTACGGGCGGGATAAAGCGCTGTTTGGCGTGGAAATTATTCAGGCGATCAAAGAGGTCATTCCAGCTGACATGCCGCTGATCATGCGCGTCTCAGCCGTAGAGTACGTGGATGGTGGGTATGGGCTGGATTACAGCACAGAGCTTTGCCGCCGTTACAAGGAAGCTGGCGTGGATATTTTCCATATATCCAGCGGCGGGGAAGGACCGATTGGTTCAGCAGGTCGCCCAGGTGTTCATCCTGGCTATCAAGTACCATTGGCACGCACAATTAAGCAGGCATTGGATATCCCGGTCATTGCTGTCGGCAACCTCGATGATCCGAAAGTAGCGGAAGCATCGATTGGCAATGGCGATACGGATTTGGTAGCAGTCGGACGCGGCATGCTGCGTGATCCTTATTGGGCACTGCATGCGATTCATGAGCTGTCGGCGGATGAGTTGCAGCCACCGAAGCAATATTCGAGAGCGTTTTAATCAGGTAAAAGAGCGCTGGGCTTTCCTTTCGACTGCATGGGTCGGGGGAGAGCCCTTTTCTATGGTGAATCCTTGACACTTATTTACAGTCGGTTTAAGATAAATGTCAGTCAGTACTGACAATCACTCCCGGGGATGAGGATAGCAATGAGCAGCAGCAAAAGTCTTACAAGCAGTGAAAAACTGATGATAGCCGCAATCGATCTCATCGCGGAAAGAGGTTACAACGGCGTAACCACGCAAGAAATTGCCACTGCGGCAGGATTGAGCGAGAAGACGTTGTTTCGTCACTTCGGCAGCAAGCGGAATTTGCTGGAGAGCGCCTTTGACCGTTTTCATTACACGGAAGGACTGACAAAGCTTTTCGCGGAGAAGCTTACGTGGAATTTGCGCGAGGATTTGCTTTTAATCAGCCGAACGTATCACGAAATGATGAACCGCAATCGGAAAATGATTTTGATTAGCATTAAGGATGAGGCCCATTTGCCCGGATTCCGCGAGCGGACCCAAAAGCACCCGCGACAATTGATGGTACTTTTTACAGATTACTTCAAAGAGATGGGCAAAAAGGGCAAGATGATCCAAACAAACCCGGAGGCACAGGCAACTGCCTTTATGGTTATGAATTTCGGGGCGTTTTTGAACGATCTGGATGGCACTAGCAATTTTTCAGGGGTATCCCTAGATGTATTTATCGAAGAGAGTGTAGAGGTTTTCGCTAGGGGTTTGACTCCCTAGTTTTTTAACAACCCAAATGTCAGTCAGTACTGACAGTCAGAACGTGAATAACAAAGTGAAAGGAAAGATGCGGCATGGAAGCGACAAAAACGCAGCAGAACAGGGACATATTAATCCGAATCTTGATGTTTACCCTGGTCATATCCTCCATGAGTGCTTTGGTGTTTAACATTGCACTCCCGGAAATTAGCAAGGAGTTTGGTTTGAGCATAGCGCAGGTGAGCTGGCTATCGACTGCATATGGATTGTTATACGCGATCGGAACTGTGACGTATGGCAAGCTGGCGGATCGATACAAGCTCAAGAATTTGTTGACGTTTGGACTCATGGTGTTTACGGCGGGTTCGTTTTTCGGTTTGGTCTCCGATTCCTTTGCGATGGCTCTTTTCGGGAGGTGCTTGCAGGCAGTAGGGGCGGCTGTCATTCCGGCTACTGCGATGCTCATTCCTTTGCGATATTTCCCGCCCGAGAGCAGAGGTTCTGTTTTAGGAAGAACGGCAGTAGGATTGGCTCTTGGCGGTGCACTTGGTCCTGTCGTCGCGGCTTTAATCGTCAGCTTTGCTCATTGGCGCTGGCTGTTTTCCATACCGCTCCTGATCTTGCTTACGCTGCCGTTCTACCGTAAATATTTGGAGGATGAAGAGATCGCAGCTGGTGGGAAGTTTGATTGGGTGGGTGGCTCCTTGCTTGCGATCAGCGTGACGTCACTGCTTTTGGGAGTAACGAATGGGTCGTGGTGGTTTGCATTGGGCAGTTTGGTTACATTGCTTCTGTTCGTCGTACGAATTCGTTCGGTAGCTGATCCGTTTGTCCAGCCGAAGGTTTTTACCAACAAGCAGTATACAATCGGGATTCTGATGGCATTTCTCATAAATGGAATGGGGATATCGCTTTATTATCTCAGCCCGCTGCTCTTGGCTCAGGTGCAGCAGCTATCGACGAGCTGGATCGGCTTTGTGATGGTTCCAGCGGCCATCGCTTCGGCATTGCTTGGTCGTGTGGGAGGAAAGCTCGCGGACAGGCGGGGGAATGCTTTTCTGTATTTCGTTGCGTCTAGCTTACTGATTAGCTGCTTTGGGTTGTTGTCTACTTTCACAAGCACCGCAGTTTTAGGCATTGCATTCTTTTTGATCCTTGGCAATGTGGGGCAGTCTTTTATGCAAATCTCGATGGCGAACTCGATCTCGAGGACGTTGACGAAGGAGCAGGCAGGAGTAGGCATGGGGATCTTTTCGATGCTGAGTTTCATTTCCATGGGGATCGCGTCTGCGGTATACAGCAAAGTGATCGATCTTGGCGCGACAACCAATTGGAACCCGGTGAATCCTTATACGAGCGGCTATATTTACAGCAATATTTATTGGATGATGACCCTGATGCACGTGTGTCTGATGGTCTTCTACTACTTTCAGTTCGGTAGGGCTAAAAGACATAGCCTTCTGGCGGATAGCTGATCTTTTGTTCATTTAGGCTTAAATACTTTATGTGATAGACTAAAGCAAAAAAGGAAGGGGGTTCCTGCTCGGTGCGAGAACTTGCTGCCATTCGTTTTACAGAGGGAGAGCCATTGTTCATCCAAATCTATCACTTTATCAAAGACGAAATATTGCGTAACCAAATCGCGTATGAAGAGTTTCTACCCTCGATCAGAAGCTGTGCCCAATCGCTTGCTGTCAGCAAAAACACGGTAGAAGTCGCGTATCAGCTACTGGTATCGGAAGGGTACGTCACTAGCATTCCGAAAAAAGGGTATCAGGTGACGTACAAGGCAGAACCTCCTTTCGGGCAGCATGTAACAGAACGAGATGACCCTCGTATATCGCCGATTCGCTATGATTTTCGCTACGGCAACATCGAGCTGGGGGCATTCCCCTTTCATCCGTGGAATAAGCTGCGCAACAAGCTCATTGCCTACCATCAGCGAACGTATATGGTGGAGGGGCTGGCACAGGGCGAATACTCCTTGCGAAAAGAACTCTCGAAATTGCTGCATGAAACGAGAGGAGTCCTCGCTACGCCGGAGCAGATCATTATTGGAGCCACTCCGCAACAGTTGGTGTCGATGATCGTCCAGCTTCTGGACAGAGAGAAGCATGTGATTGGCGTCGAAAATCCGGGCTATGATGGTGCGAGAAATACGTTTCTCAACGGTGGCTACCGGGTACACGGTATTTCTTTGGAAGCAGACGGTGTATCCATCGAAGAGCTGAGACAAAGCGGGGCAAACATTATGTACGTGAGTCCTTCCCAGCAATTCATCAACAAAATGACGATGCCTTTGGAGAAAAGAAAGCAATTGACTCTATGGGCGCAATCTATCGCGCATTCGTATTTAGTGGAGGATGACTACGAATGGGAGTTCAAATATCAAGAAAGCTACATTCCTTCGATCCAGAGTCTGTCTTCCCAAAAAGTTGTTTACATTGGGCGACTTTCCAAAGCATTGCTGCCGCTCGTAAACGTCAGCTACGTTGTCCTTCCTTACGAGCTGTTATCGCGTTTTCACCAGCGGGTATCTGAATACGATCAGCCTGTTTCCCGCCTGGACCAATTGACGCTAGCGGCGTATTTGTCCGATGGCTATTGGCATAGACACTTGCAGCACATGCGAAAAAACTATGTGGAAAAGCGAGAGGTGTTTCTTCAGGCAGTCGCTCGCTACATGGACAGACGTGTGGAAATAGAAGGCAAGGATACGGGGCTGCATGTATTTTTGACCGTAAAAAGTCAGTGTACAGAAGCGGAACTCATGGAGCGTGCCTATCAAAAAGGCGTAAAAGTCTACGGAACTGCCCGATACTGGCTGCATGATACACGGGAGCATCCGACGGTATTACTAGGGTACGGAGCATTGCCCCCCGAAGATATTCAGGAGGGCATTCGCTTGTTGGCCAGCGCCTGGTTCGAGTAACAGAGCAGCTTTCTGTCCCACTCATCTTGAACAATCTGTCCCTTTGGCCTCGGACGGCTATCCATTACGATGGATGGGACAGCGATTAGAAAGGGTGGGAAAAATGAAATTTATTTTTGATCTGGACGGGACGATCTGCTTCAAGGGTCAACCGATCTCTACAAACATTTTGGATAGCCTGCTTGCACTCGAACAGGCGGGACATGCCGTAGGTTTTGCCTCCGCAAGACCGTGCCGTGACATGCTGCCTGTCCTCGATGAGCGGTTTGCCAACCATCTCCTCATTGGCGCGAATGGAGCGATGACACATCACCAAGGGAGCTTGCAGGGCAGCGTGCCGATCCCGGATCGTCTGGCGCAAGAAATCATCAGCATTCTTGAGGATTTTCGCGCGCAGTATTTCATCGATGACTCGTGGAATTACGCACATAATTGTGTGTCGACGCATCCTTTTTTGAGCAATATCGATTCCAATCGGACAGCCAGCCGCGTGGACGTGGATCAACTGAATGCCGTGCTGAAAATCCTGATTTTATCGTGTGACCGTCACGAAGAATTGATGACGAGAATCAAGGAACTAGACGTTACGCTGCATTATCATTCCGCAGAAGGCATTCTCGACCTCACATATCGGGGAGTGAATAAATGGGCTGCCCTGAATCGTTTCGATGTGGCAGGGGAGCCGTTCATTTGCTTTGGCAATGACATGAATGATTTGCCGCTGTTTGAAAAAGCGCATCATTCCGTATTGATTGGCGAGTATGAGCCGCTTCTTCCACTGGCAAAGGAAAAAATTACGATGGATGATCAAGTGGAGCAATCCATTGTCGCAAAATTGCGAGAACTAGGAGAGAAGTATGAGTTAGCTCTTCCGTAAACGGAAAAGGAGGCTATCAAATGATGAATCCATTATTGGAGAAGAGACATCAGGCACTGCGCGAAGCAGAGACCAAAGCAGAGTTTTTATTTGCCACCATCGAAGAGAAGGGAATCATTCGCAGCGGTGTGACGGAAAAAGAGATAAACAAGGAGATTTACGAGCTGGCCTTTCAATTGTTCGGGATCAAAAAATATTGGCATAAGCGAATTGTGCGAGCGGGCAGAAACACGCTGTATCCGTACAGAGAAAACCCACCGAATTTG
Organism: Brevibacillus sp. AF8; assembly: GCF_021270385.1. NCBI lineage: Bacteria > Bacillati > Bacillota > Bacilli > Caryophanales > Paenibacillaceae > Brevibacillus > Brevibacillus sp. AF8. The sequence continues at coordinate 102,832 of NZ_JAGQDN010000015.1, forward strand.
ACTGTCTCCCCTGAAGATATTGTCTTTCTCGATTTCGGGCCCATTTTTGAGGACTGGGAAGCGGATCTTGGTCGGACGTATGTGCTTGGAAATGATCCGGTAAAACAGAAGCTGCGCGACGATATTGAAAAAGCGTGGGACGAGGGCAAGACTTACTTTTTGTCCAAGCCGGATATTACGAGCAGCGAGCTGTTTGCCTACATGTGCGAGCTTGCCAAAGCATATGGTTGGGAGTACGGCGGTCCACACGCAGGACATCTCATCGGCGAATTCCCGCATGAAAAAATTCAAGGTGATGATATCGATAACTACATTCATCCAGACAACCACAAGCCGATGAGAGAACCAGATCGGCACGGTCAGCCGCGCGATTGGATCTTGGAGGTTCATTTTATTGATCGGGAACGGGAAATCGGGGGATTTGTGGAGAAGCTGTTGACGGTGGAGTAAGAGGAATAAAAAAACGCCTTTTCCAATCAGGAAAGGGCGTTTAATATGTAACTCTCCTTTGTCTAACTAATACATCACCATGTTACCGGTCTTTTTCATATGCTTTTCCGCTTGCTTCAATAACAAGACGGTCGCTGTCACGAGCACCAGCAATACAGCGGCGAGAAGTCCCATACTCGGCAGCATGGTTTGCAATGACGCTCCCTCCATCAGCAGCTCGCGAATCAACTGAAGCGCGTAGGTCAAGGGAAAGCAAAAGGAAATGACCTTGGCCCAAACCGGAAAGGCCATCGGGGGCAGACGGACACCAGAAAAGATCAGCATCGGCTCATCCAAAACGGTGTACAAAAAGCTCGCGTCGCGTGAAAACAGAAAGAGCACACAGAGAAAGCCGCCCCAGACGATGGCCGATACAAGCAAAATGAGGAAGGCGAGTGGAGGCGCCCACCAGCCGCTCAATTGAATGCCATCGACAAAAAACAAGGCTAACAGGGCGAAGCAAAAGAACAGCCAGACCCCTTCGATCAGCGAGGAAAGTGAACGCCCGTACAGAAAAGCGAGTCGGTTGACCGGGCTGATGAAGATCATTTCCATGGTTCCCGCTTGCCGTTCAAAGCTCATTTGCCAGGACGACTGCACCAAGCACCAATAAAAGATGTAGCCTAAATAACCAGTCAACAGGAACAGCGGCAACTGCTCGTAGCTGATGAACCGGGCTAGTGGGGAATCAGCTCCCATACGGAACGGTGCAAACGAATAATAAGCGGTCACGAAATTAATGACAGGCCAGACCAAGAGCGAGAAGTAGATCATTTTGCTGTGAAACGAATGGCGATGCTCCTTGATGATTTCGGCCAAAAGCAGGCTGCCTAGCTGTTTCATGCGCCCCTCCGATCTGCCATGTGCAGGATGACGTCCTCCAGTGATGGCTGTTGGGTAGAGAGACGCAAGACAGGGGACTGGTGAGCAGCCAAGAGGGAAAGCAGCGGAGTTGTCATATCCGTTTTTCCTCGTAATGTCACTTCCCAGGTCTGCTCGTCTGTTTCTGCGATTTCACGCGAGCCGCCGTAATCTTGAGCCAGCTGGCGCAGATCGTAATCGAGCGAGTCGGAAAGAGAGGGGATCACTACCTGTAAGGCTGTATCCAGGTGGAGCGATTTGGTCAGGTGCTCCGGTGTATCATGCGCCACGAGCTTTCCTTTATCGATGATGTATACCTCGTCACAAAGCTCTTCTACCTCATGAATGTAGTGGCTGGTCAACAGAATGGCTTTTCCGTGCTGGGAAGCGAGTTCACTTACATGCTTGCGAAGCTGTCGGGCGATGGGGGCGTCCAAGCCGAGAGTCGGTTCGTCCAGAAACAGGTAACGCGGGTCATTGATCAGGCCACGGGCGATTTGCAGTCGTTGCTTCATGCCTTTGGAATAACGCTCGACAGGGGTGTTGGCGGCCTCATACAGGCCAACCTGCAAAAGCAATGCATCGATCCGATGGCGCAGTTCCTGCCCTTGCAAACCGTATAGACTTCCGAAATATTGCAGGTTTTCCCGTCCTGTCAGCCGCCAGTACAGCATGCGCTCTCCACCGGCGATCATGTTGACCTTGGCTTTGACGAAACGATCGTCCTTTACCGCGTCATATCCGTCTACCGTGATCGTGCCGCTGGTCGGGGTGAGTAGTGTGGAGCACATCTTGATCGTTGTTGTTTTTCCTGCACCATTAATGCCTAACAATCCAATAATTTTGCCGGGTACCATGCGAAAGGACAGATCAGCGACTGCCTCGACCTCTGTCCATTGTTGGCGAAACCAACCTTTTTTCTCCTTCACCCGGTATACCTTCCGTACATTTTCTGCAATCAGCATGATTGTTGACCTCCTCGTTTGTTATCCAAAAATCGATTCCATGACGCGTTTTTCCATCCGACGTATGCCCCACACCCCGATGACGAGATAGACGAGGGACAGGGCTGCCATATGAAATAGCTGTGGGGAAACAGCATGCAGCGGGGCTCCTTGAATCACGCATTGCCGAAAAGCATCCAACGCAGGCGCGAGCGGCATGATGAGACCGAGTGGTTGCACCCATTCAGGCAAATACGGAATCGGAAACGTTACCCCACTGACAAAGGCCATCACGGCAAACAGCGTGTTTTGTGTGATGTACGTATCGCGGAACCAAAGCATGAGACTGCCCAAAACGAGCGCCTGGCAAAAGAAAGCCCCTGTAGACAATATCCAGACAAGAACGGCGCTCCATACGTTCGTGTGAGAGAGCGTGAGTCCGAACAGCGCCCCTACCAACACAATCACTGAAAATTCAAACAGAGTACGCATGAGCTGTTGAGCGACATTCCCCAAAAAGTATCCTCTGCGCAAGGAAGGGGTGAGCAAAACCGCCTCCAAGGTCCCTTCCCGTAGCTCCGTAATGAGAGAACGGCTGACATTCATCAAGGTAGAGACGGCAAACGCATAAAAAGCTCCGCCGAGGATGGCGTACGACAAGTAATCGGACGAGCCGGTGAGATATGCGAAATTTTCGTCCAACTGCCCGGCAAATAAATAGTGATAGGCGAAAAAGGCGAACAGCACCGTATACACCCCGGAAAAAATGTGGCCGATGACAAACGACCACGGATAGGCACGAATCATTACGCGGGTATTGCGGATAAAGGTAGCTTTGGCGACATGAAACACGTTATTTCCTCCGTTCTGGGAGATGTGATGAAGCAGGTGGAGAGACAAGTCCGGGAACGGGCATATCGATGAACTCATGCAGATCGACGGCGAGTTGTTCCAGCCGTGATGCAATCGCGCGGTAAAACACATACCGTCCTCGCCGTTCACTCCAGATAAAGCCTGTGTCTACCAACAGATTCAAGTGCTTGTTGACGGCAGGCTCACTGATGTTGTGCAGGTCAGCCAACTGCTGCGTGCAGTAAGGATGAGCCAATAACGATTTGAGAATCGCCGTCCGTGTCGGGTCACTGAACACCTTCATTTTGCTGATGAAGTCAGTGGGAATCACCGAGGTGGCTCTGGTGCCGGGAACATCAACGGATAGGCACACGGAGATATGGTCGTCGTAAATGCCGAGCAACAAATGCGGCGCGACAAAAGTAGAGACACGCAAATGGATACGAGCCAGCTCCGAATAGCCAAATGTGTACGTTTTTGCCTTATGAAATTGCAAGAAGTTCTCGTGCACCTTCAAGCGCGGATGTACCTGCGACAAAAACGGAATCGGTTCCAGCTTGATCTGCTCTTGTGCTTCATGTACGGCGCGAACGAGCCACGGTTCAATCCGCCGTTCTTCCGTCTGGAAAAAAGGCAGGTAGTCGTAGCAAAACTCCAGAAAACTGCGCTTAGTCGAGAGCGGATGGCGCAAAAGCTCCCGATGCTCCGGTTTCAGTTCGTCAAAAATCTCGTCCGTACGCCCTTGCATCCAAGCATGAAGTTGTTTGGGATGATAGACGGGACCGATCATGAGCTGGACAAACTCACCAGCATCCATCGCCTGTACGCGCTCCAATGCGGCCTCAACAGAATGCTCAAAGCACTCCTCCCAAGGCGCCAGGAAGTCCATGGCATCGAGAAACTGATTGGACATGGAACTAAAATAGTGAAGCTTTTTCAAGAGCGAGGCAGGTAAAGCAATGAGCAGCTCCTCCGCCCAATGCAAGCGGGAGGTATGATGCTCCGGCTTTGCAAGCACGTGGAGACTTAAGAAAAACTCATAGCCGGGTATGTATGCGACATGAAGATGCTTACGCAGCCAATCAGGCAAATCTTGCACCGAGCATCCTCCTTTCTTGTTCAATTAACCATTTGGTGAATTCATTTTGGGAGTGGGCAAAATTGAAGAAATTATGCCGGAGGGGCATCCCGATGTCAAGAGAAAAAGAAAACAACCACGGCTAACACATAGCGCGTGGTTGTGGGATGTATTACGTCTCGGAAAAACGTGAGCCGAGCGTCTGCACGGCTTGCTGCATCGCAGTCAAATCCGCTTCGGGAAGCGACTTTTCCTGATAGCGATATTGCTGATAGTAACGTGTGATGCGAGCGACTGCATATAGCTGACCTGCATCTAGCAAAAGCTGTTCACGCAGGCGATTGAAAAACTCTTGGGGTGTCTCATGCAGCTTGATTGGAACTCCTTGCTTCTCCATGAGGACGAGGAATTGATAGTAGGCGTATCTAGTGGGATCATCCTCTGGGCCGACGGGCTGTTTGAGCCATTTGGCAGAGTCATCCTCAGAACTTTCTTTACTGGAAGAGGGAGGAACAGTGGACAACACGGTATTTTGCGCAGCCGCGACTTCTTTTTCCAGCGTAATCGTCCCCTTGAAGCGTTTTTTCCATATGTATCGGCCGAGCAGGATCACACAGGTGAGGATGAAGGCAATGATTAAGTATGGCTGCAGAACAGAAAAGAGTGACTCTCCGAGCGGTATCTGTGCTTCGGGATTATCTACTTTTTGTCCTGCATTTTCCATGAGTATCTGCATGCCTGCCTGTTTTTGGCTCGCCTTCTCGTACAAATGTTCCAACATTTCCACAATGAAAATAAGCACAGGCTCAAAGAGCGTATACAGCCCATTGCTGACAGGTCCTTTTATCCAACTCCAGATCCAATAGATGAGTCCAAGTGCGATAGAGCTGACAGCCACATAACCCGCGATCAAAAGAATACGAGTGCCGAGCACTTGACTGCCGAGCATCAAGCTAATGCGTGCAGGCAGCCTCGTAGAAAGTGATCCTTCCCGCAGCACGAACGCCACAGTCGCCACCAACATATAGCTGAGAGTAATGAGGACGAGCATGGAAAAAGAGGCTGCGAGCGAATAGGAACCCGGGTCAACAATGGAAGTGTAAAGTACTGCTATCACGAGCTGAATCAGGCCTGCCATCAGCGCCAGAACAAATCTGCGTTGCAGACTGTCATGTCGATAACCTTTCGATGCGGCACTTTGTACTCTCCAAAAATAAACAGCAGCCAGTACAAGCGCGATGAGCCAAGAATCGTAGAGATAGAAGCAGCCCATTCCTATGAAAAACACAAGGGGGTACAGCAACAGATGGAGCGTAAATCGACCGCCACCACTATAGTACAACCAGCCCCCCACCATGAGCAGGATCGCTGCGACCAGGCAAAACGTGAGGAGTTGAGTAAAGCCTGCTGTCATATACCCAAACAAGATCAGGAAAACGCCCGTCAGCATGGCCTCCAGCCAAAACGCGAGCGTCCAACGCCCCATCAACGAGAGTGTCATCCCATCACCACGCTCCTTTTTTTCAAGCGAGCATGCTCAAAACGCTGGATGGTGACAGGGTCAGAAGAAACATCCAGTACCGCAACCTGATGACCGTATTGAATCAAGCGCTCCGCTGAGGCTTGTACGGATGGGTCCATTCGTGGTGTCACAATGAGAATGGCTTCCTCCCCATGTGCCCCCTCTAACCGACGAAGAACAGGAGCCAGTGGCGTCGTCACAAAATGGTGAATTTGCGCCAGCTGGGTCATGACGTGCAAGTGATGTGCCTTGCCATTTCCCGCAGGCAAATGAAAATGCTCTCGTCCTCGTTGCTTTACGGTAAGGTACAGCTCGTATCCGACCGATTTTCTCCTGCACAGGCCAGCCAAAGCCGCAAGACAGGAGATCGTCCGTTCATTGGTCATATCGTTATACTTTTGCATCATTGGTTCATAGGAGGGCAGGATATGCCCGACGATCCGCCAGTTCGGATGGGCTGTATACTCGAAAAGACGCGTCTCCAGTGAACCTGTTTTGGCGGTTGCCTTCCAATGGATGTGCTTGAAACGGTCGCCTGGCATGTATGACCGAACACCACGCTGAAAAGTGGGGTCGTCCTGTTGGCGCTGACGAGAGAGCCGATTCCCGTCCGGTTCCGATTCAGCGAGCACGACGGGAGAAAGAGCAAGAGGCAACGGATAGACCAGCAAGGAAAAGGAAACCGACAATGTCATGGCGGTAGGCTCCTCACCCAATAACGGCAAAGTCTCGGATTGAACATCTCTCAGCCAAACTGTTCCGCGTTTGTTCGGGACGAGAATCAAGGTGCGTGTAGCACTTTGCCGCATCGGCAGATCAAACCGCAGGCGAACGCTAGTCCGATGATTGAGGAGTCGCACCTCGTCTGCGCCTTCCACCGAAACATGCTCCGGCAGTGTGAAGCGAAGCCAGGTAGCAGGCAAAGGCAGCCACGAACGATTGTGCAAGCGAACTGTAATGGGCACGGGTGTCCCTGACAGGACGCGCGTTTGATCACTGGACCATTCGAGCGACACCCACTTGGACATGGACTTGGCCCACCAGTCTTGTGCAGCGGGGAGAAAAAAGAAAAAGCCCCCAAACAGAAAGAAAAACCAGTGGCCCGAAAAAACGGCGAAGAGCAGCAAGACAAAACCGATTACGTGAAAGGTTTGCTTGGTGATCATAGCACTACACGCTTTCTTCGACGGGAGCGGGGACGCTGGTCAAGATTTGCTCCACGACTTCCTGCTCCGTCACATGCAGCTCTGCTTCCATAGAGAGGCGGATGCGGTGAGCTGCCAGACTTGGAAACACCACTTTTACATCATCTGGCAAGACAAAAGTACGACCAGAAACGAACGCGTAAGCCTGGGCGGAGCGCAACAGGGCGAGCATGGCGCGTGGACTGATGCCCACCTCAACCGAGCGATGCTGGCGAGTCGCTTCCGTCAGGTCGATGATATAGTCTTCCACTGGTTGGCTGACGTGAACGGTTGTGACCTCGCGTTGCAGAGCCGCAATTTGTTCGACAGTGATGACCGGCTCGACCGCCTCTAATGGGGAGTCGCTGCGGAATCTCCGCAAAATTTCTTTGGCATCCTCTCTTGTACCGTAGCCAAGAGACAGCTTGAAAAGGAAGCGGTCCAACTGTGCTTCTGGCAGTGGATAGGTCCCCTCCGATTCAATCGGATTTTGGGTAGCAATAACCAGCATGGTCGATGGGAGTGGCAGGGTGACGCCTTCAATCGTAACCTGGCGTTCCTCCATGCATTCCAGCAAGCCGGATTGAGTCCTGGGAGTGGCCCGGTTTATTTCATCTGCGAGCAAGACATCCGCAAAAACAGGTCCCTTGCGCAGTTCGAATTCACTTGTTCGTTGATTGAACACGTGTAGACCGACGACATCAGATGGCAGTAGATCCGCGGTGAATTGCAGACGGTTGTAAGAGCCACCAATTGCTTGCGCCAATGTTTTGGCAAGCACGGTTTTTCCCATTCCGGGCAAGTCCTCCAGCAATACGTGTCCACGAGCGAGCAATGCAGTTACTAATAGGCGGATCTGACTTTCCTTGCCCACGATGACGCTGCTGACAGCATGCTGAAGGTTATCCAATGTCGGATGAGTCATGAAAATTCTCCTTTTCCCATTCAAAATTGAGGAGTCGTACGGTTTTTATTATATATGGAATATCCTGTTAGTTACAAATTTTCGAAATAATATTCCCGTAAGCGCAGCGATCACGATGACGGCACCTACAGAGATGTAAAGAGGGCGAATCCCTACCTGATCGCTCAGCTGTCCGCCAAGCCAAATACCGACGGGCATCGTCGCACGCACGATGAGCAAGCGGACAGACAGTACACGCCCCATTAGCTCGGAAGGAACGTGAAGCTGATACAGGCTAGTACTGTGTACTTGGAAAAACGGAGCAAACAGACCAGCCAGTAGTTCGATGGTGATTGCGAGCCAGATGTCATGGGTAAAGCCTATTGCAACAAAGCTCAAGCCACCTAGTACCAGTGATCCCAACATGATCAGGGGCTGTCCGAAGCTGCTACGGAAGCGAGGGACGAGCAAGGAGCCGAAGAAATATCCCAATGGATAGCCAGCCAAGAACAAGCCTACATGAAACGAGGTGCCTTGCAGCTCTCCGGCTACAAAAGGCAGGTTTAGTACGAGTGTGACTCCGACAGCGAATTGGACGAGAGCTGAGTACAGGCCAAGCCAGAGCAGAAGGGGTTTCTGCCAAAAAATCGCTAGACCAGCCTTAAACATGACGAACCAGGATTGCTTCTTGTTGGCAGTATCCGCTGGGGCGATTGGACAAAGAACCAGAAAGAAACCGCTGAGCGCATAGCTGATCGCGACCAATGCGAGTACGGCCTCACCACCAATACTCGCCACGAGAATCCCAGCCAAAGGCGGACCCGTAATCAAGGCAATTCGCAGGACGCTATCCAAATAGGCATTGGCTTGGAGGAGTTGCTCTCTTTTGACCAGAGTAGGGAGGAGCGACTGACTGGCTGGCACATACAGCGGTTGGACGAGACCGTTGATCAAAGCAGTGAAATACAGCGGCCAGAGCGATTCTGTCCCGGAAGTAATGACTGCAAAGGACAAACAAAACGCAGCAGCTCGCATCCATTGAGAAAAAAGCATGACACGCTTCTTATCGAATCGGTCGATGTACGGCCCGGCTACCAACTGAATCGCGAGCGACGGCAAAAAATACAGAAGCCACATCTGTCCGACCGCACCTTGTGAGCCTGTTGCCTGATAGATTATCCAGCTATTGGCGAGGGTACCAAGTGAGGCGCCGAGTTCTGAAATGAGCTGACCGAAAAGAATCCAACGGTAAGAACGCTGCTGCCAGACAGAGGCTTGTACCGCGGTTTGGTTCATGGGTTGCTCCTGTCCAGGAAGTCATCCCACATCAGGGGAAGCTTGTCCAGTGTATGACGGCGTAGTCTGTAACGGGAGCCTGCTTGTTCAACGAGATGGGCAGACCGCAGCATGGACAGGTGATGGTGCACGGTCGATTTCGCCATGGAGAGTTGATCGGTTATCTCTTGCAGACTCAGGTCCTTTTCCGCCAGCAATTTGACCATGCGTAGCCTGTGCTCGTCTCCGAGTGCTTTTAAGGCTTGCACCAGTGAAGGGGGTGGCTGATAAGGATCTACAGCATCGTGCAAATTTTCGTCGGCCACAGGGTAATAAAAAATTTTCGTCCCGACAGCATCGGCCTGTACGGTCCACGGGCGATAGATCGCTTGTGGAATCAGCAGGACGCGTGTCACGGCAGGCTCAGGGAGGTAGTTCGAACCCGTCGCATACTCTACCAAGGCTTCCGGGGTGAGCTTTCCTAGCTTGTTTTGCTTTTGCGACCAATCCCGTTCTAGCATGCGAACGATTTCTTCCTCATGCGGCTTGATGTGAGTGGTATACCAGCCTTCCATCAATTGGAGAATATGGCCCCGCAGCTCTTCTGCATCAACGGAAGTAATATGGCCGATATACGATTCAAAAAAGAGGTGCGCACGGCACGCTTCCTGCAAAGCGGCGCAATCATCTTCGCTTCCTTGTGCAGCCTTCCGCCGTGCTTCCTGCATATTTTCACCGAGATAAGGGAGGGCTTCGTATCGGAGCTGTTCTGTTGAGAGCTCTCTGACATACGAGAGAAAGGAATCCAGATCAGCGAAAGGGCAAAGATCGAGCAGTTGCAAAAGCGTCTTCCACGTGTTGTGCTCCTTCGCATATTCAACCTCTTGCCGTACAGAAGGTGATAGCTCGTCCAACAGTTGGCGCCAGTAGGCAGGAGGGTGTTCCATCGTGTGATGCAATTGATCGTAGGTAGCGGCAGCGATTCCCAGGGCAGCTTCGAATAAAGGAGAATACGAAAGCTCAACCCGGTAGGTCGTTCGTTCACTGCCAATGTTCAAAATCTTCATGTGATCATCCTTCCAAAATTTGTGCATGATTGTATTTTATAAATACCGAATGTTAAATTCAATCTTTTTCGAACGAAAATAGAAAAGGAAAAGAAGAATCACAAAATCTCTATCCAAAGAGATGACGTGATTCTTCTTTCTGTAAAGGTATGGTTAACCTACCGTGGATAATTGCAACGCACGCTGCAGGGCTTGCTCCAAATCGGAAATGATATCGTCAATGGATTCTGTGCCGACGGAGAGGCGAATAAGTCCCGGGGTCACTCCGGCTGCTGCCTGCTCTTCTTCCGTCATCTGCTGATGTGTTGTGCTGGCTGGGTGAATGATGAGTGACTTGGAGTCTCCGACATTTGCGAGATGAGAGAACAGCTTCACTGACTCGATCAATGTTTTTCCTGCCTCAACGCCGCCGCGAATGCCAAAGGTCAGAATCGCGCCAGCACCTTTTGGCAAATATTTTTGTGCCAATTCACGCTGGGAGTCTGACTCCAATCCCGGATAACTCACCCACTCTACGGCAGAGTGATTGGCGAGAAACTGGGCTACTGCCAAGGCGTTTTGGCTATGCCGCTCGATGCGCAGATGCAGAGTTTCTAATCCTTGCAGGAACAAGAAGGAGTTGATCGGGGCGACTGCTGCTCCGATATCGCGCTGGAGCTGAACACGGGCCTTGATAATATAGGCAAGCGGACCGACTGCTTCTGTATAGACGACGCCATGATAGCTAGGGTCTGGTGTAGTCAGACCTGGGAATTTTCCGTTGTTCCAGTCGAATTTTCCAGAGTCTACAATGATACCGCCAATTGCCGTTCCGTGGCCGCCGATGAATTTGGTGGTGGAGTGCACGACGATATCGGCCCCGTGCTCAAAAGGACGGCACAAAATCGGAGTTGCAAAGGTGTTGTCCACGATCAAAGGCACGCCATTTTCGTGAGCAATATGGGCGATCGCCTCGATATCAGCGACATCAATGCGCGGGTTTCCGATTGTCTCGCAAAACACGGCTTTTGTCTTTTCATTGATATAGGACCGGAAATTTTCCGGATTGGATTGATCTGCAAAATGAACCTTGATTCCAAGGCGGGGAAGCGTGTGGGCGAACAGGTTGTAGGTACCGCCGTAGAGGCTGCTGGAAGCGACGATCTCGTCTCCTGCATGCGCAATATTTAAGATCGCGAATGTGATGGCAGCTTGCCCGGATGCGGTTGCGAGTGCGCCAACACCACCTTCAAGTAAGGCAACGCGCTTCTCAAACACATCCTGCGTGGGATTCATGATACGTGTATAGATGTTCCCAAACTCTTTTAAGCCAAACAGGTTGGCTGCATGCTCCGTATCGCGGAAAACATAGGAGGTCGTCTGATAGATCGGAACAGCACGCGAGCCTGTTACAGGGTCAACCTCCTGTCCACCGTGTACCGCAAGTGTTTCTGGCTTCCATTGTTGTTGGTCGGACATGTCCATCTCTCCTTTTACTATGGGGAATCGGCAAATAAAAAAACGGAGCATTCTCCTGAGAAGAAGAAGCTCCATCATGCACGGGCTTTTGTTCATCTCTCAGAATCACTGGATTCTGCAGGAATTGGCACCATGCAGCTAGTCTGCTGGTTGCCGGGCTTCGTAGGGCCTGTCCCTCCACCGCTCTTGATGAAAACAATTGTTGTCGTAATTGTATGAAAATAAAGCCTTGCTGTCAACGATAAATATACAGTTATCGGGGAGGTTTTTATGTATATATGAATGAAGGTGGTTCACTCATGCCATTAATTTGTAACGGTTTTGTCTCAAGCTGTTCACATCCCGTGTGGCTATTGCCGCAGCGAAATAGGAGATAATGGTAGAAAATGGGGAGTATGGATGCATGGTGAAGCCAAGTGCTCTTCGCGTTAGAAAAGTAAAAAAGCGTGTGATATCATGGAGGTGGTTACAACTGATCTGATTGTACATATAGGAGGATAAATAGCGATGAGCCATGGAGTAAAGGAAATTACACCACAAGAGCTGTTGGAAAAGCTGGAAGCCAAAGAGGAACTGCAAGTCATTGATGTACGTGAAGTGGAAGAGTGGAATGCAGGTCACATTAAAGAGGCAAAGCTGATCCCGCTCGGCTTTTTGCCACATCGCATTGATGAATTGGATAAGAACATTCCGATTGTGATGGTTTGCCGCAGTGGTGCCAGAAGCAATACAGCAACAGAGTATTTGAGTGCACAAGGATACGACGTGGCAAATATGGTTGGCGGCATGCTCGCATGGCCAGGTGAAGTGGAACAGTAAGACGTGATAGAAACAGTGTGAATGCCTCCCGTATGTAATCAGGAGGCATCACGCATGGGACAAGCAGGGAGGTAGCAACCCGTGAGTGAAGGAGCACAATTGCAGCAGGAATCTGCAATGAAAAAACATTGGTTTCCTGTGTTAGCTGGTATTATCCTTTTGGCTATCATCGGAGTATTTGGTTATAATTACATGACAGAAGAGAAGATCGAAGTGTTGAAGCCGATCGCGGACTTCACCTTGGACAACAGTGACGGAACAACCTACACATTTCATTCAAGTGCTGGCAAGGTACGATTGGTAGAGTTTATGTTTACCAAGTGCCCGGATATTTGTCCGGCGACTACGTTCAACATGGCCAAGCTGCAAGATCAGCTGAAGGAAAAGGGACTGTTCGGAGACAAAGTGGAGTTTGTTTCCATTTCTTTTGACCCTGATAACGATACGCCGGAAGTCTTGCAGGAGTATGCAGCCAAGTTCAAGGCAGATCAGAGTGGCTGGAAGTTCCTGCGTGGGGACGCTCAGGCTGTAGAGAAAGTGACGAAGGATTTTGGTCTGATGGTCATTAAGGAGCCAGATGGTTCTTATTCACATACGGCTCGCATGTTCCTGGTGGATGGAGATGGAAACATGCGTCGCGCGTACGGGATGGCAGCCAACATGGAACTGGATGTCATGATGAAAGAGATGGTACAGCTCGCTGACTAGCGGGTCTCCTCATAGGAGATGTTTACGACTTCTTCTGTCTGATTCACGAATTCAATATGAACGAGTAACGCCCACCTGCGATTGCTTTCTTGAAGCAAGAGCTTAAACGTCTCTTCCGACGTGGTGGGCGTTTTTTGTTTTCGTCCGACATGCAGGTAATCCACAATTTGAGCGCTTGGATATCGCTTCATCGTTTCCTGCATTGCGAGTCTGCCCCATTTTGCATAGGAAGGCTGGGCGTAGGTAGGGACCGTCTGAAAGATGAAGAGGAAAAGTACGATAGAGAGAAGGGGCATCATGTTCCGATAGCGAAATAGGCGACGAGTGGTTTGCACTTGCTGATCCCTCTCCTTTTCGAAATGGCTTGCCATGTATTTTGAAGACTTTTCGGAATATGATTCGTAGAAAATAATGACAATGAAGTGCGGGAGGTATTCGATGCATTACTTGCTCATTCCCTTATTTGGCGTTCCTGTGTTAGTGGGGGTTCTTGCGGCGATTTTCCAAAAGCCTCCTTTCTGGAAAAAATGGGGGCTCACGATTGCTTCAGCGGTATTGATTTACGGGGGCTGCTTCGCCGCGAATGTATATTGGCAAATGAAGTATGGCATTCCGGTGCTGCCCACGGAGGCCGACTTGGAGGTATTTTTCTATTTTTGTATCCTGTTGGTGTTTGTTTGTATCCTCCTGTATATTGGCTTTTTGATCACGATGAGAAAACAGTTTTGGAAGATGAACCTCGTTTTTCTATGCACAGCTTTTGGTTTGTTTAGCTTTTTTGCTGCTGCCTTTTTAGGGATGGGTCCCTTTTTGAAGAAAGCGGAGTACGTTATCATCGTACAAAAAGCAAAAGACCAGTGGAAAGAGGCGAAGATGGACAATGAGAAGCCCATTGACCTCGCCCTCGTATACAGCAGACAAGAGTGTACGAAAAATTGTGCCGGGTATCCTTATTCAAGCCTCATTCTGGTACGGAATCAGTCTGACCAGCCGTTGGAGATCGATTTGAAGCTGCGATTGAAAAACAAAAGCGGCGCCGTATTAAAAGAAGTCGAGGCCGTACCACTACAACTCTCTTCAGGAGAAATTACGGAGGTATGGACGGGCGATTCTTATGCGAAGCACGACTTCTGGGCGAGAGCTAGTGTCGTTACCGATGAACGAGTTACCGATTTGGAGTATCAGTATTCGATTATTGACCGAAGATGAATGTGTGGAATAGACAAGACTGGGTGAAACGAACGTCTTACGTTGTGATATAATAAGAATGGCATGCTTGGTTCGGATTCCCATAATCATGCACGACGATGTTAGGAGGAAAGAGTTTGAGCGACGTTAAGATTTTCGCGATGGGCGGCCTCGGCGAGATCGGAAAAAATATGTACTGCGTCGAGTATGAGGACGAAATCATCATCATTGACTGCGGGGTGAAATTCCCCGAGAACGAAATGTTCGGTATCGATCTGGTTATCCCGGATGTTTCCTATTTAGTGGACAACCAGCATAAGATCAAAGCACTTTTGTTAACGCACGGACATGAGGATCACATTGGCGCGATTCCTTATATTTTACGGCAAATCAAGGTGCCGATTTACGGTGGTCGTCTGACCCTGGGCTTGGTCAAGGCGAAGCTGGAAGAGCACCGTTTGCAGAATGAAGTGAAGCTGATTCCGATTTCGGAAGATACGGAAATTCCTTTTGCGAAGCTGAAGGCGACATTCTTCCGGACGAACCACAGTATTCCAGATTCTCTGGGAATTGTGCTCCATACACCAGAGGGAATGGTCATTCACACGGGTGACTTCAAGTTTGACATGACACCAGTCGGACAAACAACGGAGTACGGAAAAATTGCACGCATTGGTGCGAGCGGAGATGTTTTGGCGCTTTTGTCCGATAGTACGAACAGTGAGCGTCCTGGATTTACGATGTCAGAGAGATCGGTAGGGGAAGGGATTCTCGATGTGGTACGCAAAGCGCGTGGACGCATCATTCTGGCTACCTTCGCTTCCAACGTGCATCGTCTGCAGCAAGTGGTAGATGCTGCAGAGCAGTGCAATCGCAAAGTAGCGGTTATTGGCCGCAGTATGGAAAAGGTATTCTTGATTGGTCAAGAGCTGGGCTATATTCAGATGCCAGAGGGCATGCTGATTGATATTAAGCACATCGATAATTACGCGGACAACCAAGTGCTGATTATTTGCACAGGCAGTCAAGGTGAGCCGATGGCAGCGTTGACCCGGATTGCATCCGGATCGCATCGCACTGTTTCCATTTATCCGGAAGATACAGTGATCATTTCTGCATCTCCGATTCCAGGAAACACGATCAACGTAAGCCGCACGATAGACAAGCTGTACCGTGCAGGTGCCAATGTAGTATTGAGTCACGAATTTGATATTCACGCATCGGGTCATGGCAGCAGCGAAGAGTTGAAGCTCATGCTGAACTTCATTCGTCCGAAATATTTTATCCCGATCCACGGGGAATACCGGATGCTCAAGACTCACTCCAAGCTGGCCCAACAGGTTGGGATCGAGGAGAGCAACATCTTTATTATGGACAACGGCGAAGTGCTGAATTGCAACCGCGAAAAAGCGTGGCTCAGTAAAGTACAAGCAGGGATTGTCCTCATTGATGGCAGCGGTATCGGCGACGTCGGCAATATCGTCCTGCGCGACCGCAAGCATTTGGCTGAGGATGGCTTGATGGTCGTGGTTGTCAGCTTGGATATGAAAAACTTCAAAATTTTGACGGGCCCAGATATCGTGAGCCGCGGCTTCGTATACGTACGCGGTTCAGAATCCTTGATTCAGGAAGCGACACAGCTTGTTCGTGGGCGTCTACAGGAAGCATTGGATAAGAAAATCAAGGAATGGTCTGAGCTGAAGTCACAGATTAATGAAGTGATCAAGCCGTTCATTTATGAAAAAACAGGCCGTAACCCAATGATTCTTACCATTTTGATGGAAGTGTAGCTCCTGCTTTCTCGGGTAGGCGCGGTCGGGGTATAATAATAAGTAAGTTGAACTTCGTGATAAAAAGGAGAGTTGCCCAATGATGTCTTATGAAGCATATATGAGCCAAGTCATTCAACCGATGCGCGATGAGTTGACTCGCAACGGTTTTCAAGAGCTTCGCACTGCTGAAGAAGTAGAGCAAGCACTGCCAAATGCAAAAGGCCTGACACTGGTTGTCGTGAACTCGGTTTGTGGCTGCGCAGCAGGACTCGCTCGTCCAGCAGTTGTACATTCCTTGAACCACACTACCAAGCCGGATAACATCTTCACTGTATTCGCTGGTCAAGACAAGGAAGCAACTGCAAAAGCTCGTGAGTATTTCGAAGGCTATGCTCCATCTTCCCCTTCCTTCGCGATCATGAAAGACGGCAAAATCATGACCATGATCGAGCGTCATCAGATCGAGAACAACGAACTGGCAACAATCGCTGGCCTGTTGACCAACGCTTACGACACTTACAAATAAGAAATGCGAAACATTTAAGAGGCGCCCGGTAACGGGCGTCTTTTTTGACAGACTTGGTGTTAGTAATCGTTTGAAATGGGGCTGTAGTGAAGAGAAGAATATTTCCAGTCTAGGCTCCAGGCTCCGTCCATCTGAGGGTTAAGACTGTCCGCTCCGAAGGGATTCGCGGGGAAACGCAAAAGTGGTAGCCGCTACGCCGTATGGGCACGGTTGCGTTTCTGTTGCCCGCGAATCCCTTCTCCGCTCGGTAGGACTCCACAAGTCGCTACGCCTGGAAATATTCTTCTCTGTCGTTACTGAGGACATTTCTTCATTCTTTCCAAAAAGCGAAACACGCCTTTAAGCGGCTACCTCTGAAATGCATCCTGAAGAGACCACTTTGGCCGCGGTTTCGCTTTTTGCATGGAGTCGTGCAGTCAATCCTCTAGGGGGTGGCCCTAGAAGCTGAGTGTTTTCTCCTGTTTCCTCCTCAACACTACAGCCCTAACTCAAATTTATTGGGAATTGATTTCCTTTTGTTACTATACTAAAATGTTTAATAAGTATAATAATGAAGGAGGATAGAAAATGAATAAGCTGGTAGTGATTACAGGCGTGACACGTGGGTTGGGCAGAGAGATGGTCGAGCGTTTTCACGAAGCAGGCTGGACAGTTGCAGGCTGCGGTCGTTCGGAAAAAGAGGTGCAAAGACTGCGCCAGCAATTCGGAGATCAGCATCATTTTTCTGTTGTCGACGTTTCGGTCATGGAGCAAGTGGAAAAGTGGGCAGAGGAAACCAAAGCCGCGGTGGGAGTTCCCGATCTGTTGATTAACAATGCTTCCATTATAAACCGGAACAGTCCAGTCATTGGGCTTGCAGCAAATGAGTTTTCAAGAGTAATGGACATCAATGTGAATGGTGTTTTCTATGTGATTCGCGCCTTTTTACCGTTTATGGTTCAGCGCGCAAAAGGAGGAGTCGTCGTCAATATCAGCTCGTATTGGGGAAGATACGGGGAAGCGTTTTTATCGCCGTACTGCGCTTCGAAGTTCGCTATCGAAGGATTGACGCAATCATTGGCAGCCGAATTGCCTGAGGGAATGGCGGCAGTGACGCTTGATCCAGGAGGCAGTATCGATACTTCTATGCTCCGTTCATGCTCACCAGAAGATGTGGACACCGCACCGAATCCGGTAGAGTGGAGCCATGTAGCGGTACCGTACATCATCAGTCTTGGTCCGAAAGACAACGGAAAGTCACTTACCTGCCCACCCGTGAGAAAAAGAACCAACTGAATATCATTGCCATTGTTTCATTAGCTGTCGAGATACCCTCGGCAGCTTTTTTGGTACCTGTCGATGGGAGACTTTATTCATCGATTATTTGACTTCCATAAATATTTTTCAAAAAAAGTTGCGATCTTTTTCCACCATTTTCCGTCGTATTAAGGTGTACAAGCAAAAAGGTGATAGCTGCGCAGCGTACCTTTTTGAACCTGTAGCCCTCGATACAGGTTTTGATATGGGGAGGAAGACAGATGCAGGACGACAGGCTGATCATTGAGGAGGTCCTCCAAGGGAACAAAGAGGCGTATTCTCAGATCATACAAAAATATAACAAAAGGGTCAGATTGCTCATTCGCAAGATGATCGGACAGCCGCATCTTGAGCAGGACATGGCTCAGGAGATCTTTATCAAAGTGTATTACCATTTGGGTGACTACAGCAAAAGCTATGAATTTGGTGCCTGGCTCTACAGGATTGCCACCAATTATTGCTTCGATGAACTGCGTAACAGGAAAAGATCGATTGCGGTTACGGATGCAGAGATCGAAGTGGCTACCAGCCAAACACCTGAAATGGAGTACCTTGCTAAGGAGCAGAGGGCCTTTTTGCAAAATCGAATGATGACCCTGGAGTCCAAATACCGCGTCGTCCTGGAACTGCGTTACCTCCAATTTTTGAGCTACGAAGAAATTAGCGAGGAGCTGGATGTTCCCATCAGTACGGTGCGAACACGTCTTTCCAGAGGCAGGGCCAAGCTCAAAAATGCCATAACGAATTCGGGGAAAGGAGGGGACCTCTACCTATGACATGCTTGGATACATTCATGCTGAACGCGTATTTGGAAGACAAGCTTCCTTTGCGAGTGAAACAAGACGTACAACGGCATCTGGATACATGCAGCGCGTGCCAGATCAAGTTTGAGCAATATTTGGATGAGCTGGATATACCCGATGATGAAACAGAAGATGTATGGCAGACGGGATCAACAATCCAAAATGTCATGGAAAAGCTCCCCGCATACCCGATGAACGTGCTCAAACCCGTTCAAAAACAACCGGTTCAAATAAATTGGAAAAAGCGGAGTGTGGATATTGTGAAGAAAACAACGATTGCAGTTGCAGGGTTGGCTATGGTAGTCACATTCGGAACAGCAGTTTCTCCTACGTTTGCGAGCTATATGAATGGGATCTATGCATCGATCAATCCGAGTGAGATAACGGTAACAAAAGGGCCTTACAATGCGAAACAAGTAGTCAACCTGTTTGATAAAAAGCAGACGGACATTGGCGTACTGAAAGCGGCAGAAAACGGGTTTGTACAGCCGCTTGACTTGAAGGCGACAGACCAAGGGCTGACCATGGAAATCAATGCGGTTGTAGCTGATCCCTTGCGTATCATAGTTCTGGGCTCTGTGAAGGACTCGTCAGGCAAAAAACTTCCTTCGTTCTGGAAGGATCAGTTCACGTTCATTTCAAGCGACAATTTGAATGAATTCAGGGAAGTTCGACTGAAAGATAAAAATGGCAAAGTAATCACGAGAATAGATGATAAATCGCAGGAATTGCTGCCCTGGCTGCCGCTGCCGAACGGTGAAAACTTCGCCTTCGGCTACCAAAGCGATATGGACGATTTCTTTAATGAAGCGAATCCAATGCCGGACGAATTGATTTTGGAAATGCGCGTGAAGCGCCTGACAGATACGAAAGGCACGTGGAATTTCGATATCCCGATTGATATGCGACCAGCAAAAGCAGCCATGAAAACAGTAGCGGTGAACAAGCAGTTAGAAACTCCGACCGGGACCACAGTGGAGTTAAAGGAAGCGCGCTTCGCCCCTACTGGTACGGAGCTGAAGTTTACGACCAGCAAGCCAGATAGAAAACTACAGGGCATTCGTTACGAGCTCGTGGATGAAACGGGTACCGTAGTGGGCAAATGGGATGACATGATGCACGACGATGAAAGGGATGACAATCTCGTTATGATAGCCGAGAGTTATGGCGCGGGGAGTTACTCGCACATGGACTATACTAGAAGGGAACCATTGACGAGTTGGGTTCATTCGTACATGCCAATAGACCCGGCCAAGAACCTGACACTGAAGCTCGATGCAGTCTATACAGCAGAAAAGTCAACGCTCCAGACAAAGCTGCCATTGGCTGAACTGAAAAAGAAACCGATCACTGTAAAAAGTGACGGAAATGAATTTACTTTTAAATCCGTGAAGAAGGAAATGGAAGATGATATTACGGTTTACACAATTGAAGTAGAGGGCAAGTTTGCCAAAGATATTGTCGGAGTTCCATACGAGTGGAAGGTGTCCGATGATAAGGGGAATGATGAAGGGGGCAATTTCTTATTCGACCAGACAGTCAATGAGGACGGCACATCGAACATCACAGGCCAACTGAAGGTTTGGAGTGAAAATGCAGATGTGAAGGAACTGACGGTTGGTTTCAACGCGATGTACAAAGAGCATAAGGCAGATTGGGAAGTATCCATTAAGGAAGAAAAGAAGTAGTGTAACCAAAAAGCCGCCAGTTCCTGAAAAAGGATCGGGCGGCTTTTTTGCAATTGAAATCAGTATTTAGCAACCTCTGCTTGTTTTTCCCGTTGAAAATAAGCATGTAACAGGCAAAGCAGGACCGAACCCGCAGAGACAAGTGTTGCCAAGAACAGAGCTGGATGAATTCCGCCATGGTCATACATGAACCCCATAGCCAGCGGCCCCAAGAGCCTTCCACCAGTTGTAATCGCCCCTACGACCCCCAAATAAAAGGGTGCATTCTCTCCGGTTTTTTCCGATATAAAAGTAGGGATAGTAGGCGAGATGAGCATTTCTCCAAATGTAGTGATAACCATTCCGACAACAAATGCGTAATAACTACCGTGGTAAGCCAGCATACACCCAAAACCGACAGCATACGCGATGGCACTGACGACGAGTTGGGCAGACAAGCTCTGATTCAACAGCCGCTTGATCCAGGAAGTGATGGGCTGCCCGGCAAAAATGATAATCCCGTTGATGGTCCACAGCCAGCTATACGAAGACAGCGGCATGCCTTGTTCGGTAATATAAGGAGCGACACCTGTATTCCATACCGTATTGGAAAAGAAAATCAATGCTGCGCCCAGGGCCATAAACAAGTACAATTGGTAGCGGAATAGCAGGGTAAAGTTGTTCTTCACGCGGTGCTTTTGTTGTTCTTCTTGGTTTTCCCCGACCAGCTCCTGATGGGATATATTCTTCATAAAAAGGAAGAAGAACAAGGCAAACAATAAGGTGCTCGTGCTGTTGAACCAAAAAGTAAGCTGGAAGGATAAAGTGGCAATGACGCCAGCCAACGCGGTTCCGATTGCCATCCCCAAATTATTGCCGACGTAGACGATGTTAAATAATTCGCGACGCTGCTCTTTCCAGCGAAAACCGATAAATGCTTGAATAGCCGGGAATGACAGGTTGAAGGTAAAACCAAGCCCCATCATAAGAATCAGGTAGACAGGCCAGCTCTGAACGAAAGGAATGGAAAACTGAATAAGTCCTTGAATAATCAATGCTCCGACAATAAGACGTTTGGCACCGAGTCGATGAAACAACGATCCGCCGATGAATTGGCCGAAGATTCCAGCCAGAGATTGGATCATCAAGACGAATCCGGCTTCTGTCATGGAGCGTTGCAAAATGGTATGTACGTATAAGGTAGTAAGCGGCCACATAAAAGCGCTCCCGGAGGAGTTAATAAAGCTGGCGATGAGGAAGAAAATGGCCTCACGTGGATAGCGATTGAGGAAAGCGGACGGTGATATCACGCGAATGCACCCCTTACCATTAAGGATAAGAATAGTATAGTCAATATTCTAAACTTTGTAAATTAAAATGTTTATAATGTCGCAGGTACCCAAATAAAGGCTGCTCCACTTTCCGCAAATTCGAGTATACTAATCAAAGTGGAGAGATGACATCAACTGAGGATAGAGAGAATAAAGGTGGACTTTATGAAAATATGGAAACGAGTGTTGCTTCTTTTGCTTGTCGTGATGGCTGCGACAGCTGGATATTACGGATACTCTTTTTATCAATTTACTCAAAATATTCAAGAGCCCAATATCGCACCGCCTAGTGGTGGGAATCCAACCAAAGCAGCAGAAATACCAGAGTGGGATGGCAAGGAACGTGTCAACATCCTGCTGATGGGAGTAGACCGCAGAGGAATGAAAAATAACGGGCTTCCTCGTTCTGACTCCATGATGCTGGTCAGCATCGATCCTATGGGGAAACGTTATGATATGTTTTCAATCCTGCGTGATACGTATGTAGATATTCCTGGTAAAGGTAGCTCGCGGATCAACTCTGCGATTGTAGAAGGCGGACCTGAGCTGGCAATGGAAACGGTTAGCCAGTTCACTGGACTTCCGGTAGATCGTTACGTGATTACTGACTTTGAAGGCTTCAAGGCTCTGATTGATGCAGTAGGCGGAGTCGAGATCGATGTAGAAAAAAACATGTACTATCATGACCCGACTGACAAGGGTGTCTACGATATTAATCTGAAAAAAGGTCTGCAAAAGCTGGATGGAGACAAAGCATTGCAGTATGTCCGTTTCCGCCATGATGCGACCTCCGATTATACACGGACCGAGCGTCAGCGGAAATTAATGACGGCAGTCGTAGATCAGATGAAAAATGGTACGACGTTGATGCAGCTTCCTACCATTTTGAAGGAAGTAACACCGTATGTTCAAACCAATATTAGCTCGGTGGACATGCTCAAGCTGTCTGCACTCGGATTAAAATTGAATACGTTAGAGCCAGGTAACTATCAGTTGCCGCCAATGGGGATGTTCCGCGAATCGCACCGCGCAGGTTCAGTTCTGGTTCCGGATGTCGATCAGGTTCAGTCGTTTATCCAGGAAAAAATCGCTCCTCCTACAGAAGCAACGGATCAAACCGTGGGAGAAAAGAAAAGCAGCACGCAAAACTAAGCGTGCTGTTTTTTTTGTATTTTTTAGGAAAGACTAACCATGATTTTCTAAGTACTGAGGTGACAGTGTCGATGGATCGAGAGAGTGCGCGCAATTGGTTTTCACATACTAGCGACTTGGTCACTGAACATATTGATGAGCCTGAGGGCCGCGTGCTACTTTTCTTTTTATCGACCATGGCGGATGCCAAAGTTGTTTACAGTGAGCTCATCCCGAAGCTACGCGAGATTTGTTTGGAGGAAAGCGGGATTGAAGTGATTGCTCAGCACCTAGGAGCGTCTAGCAGCAGCCGAGTCTTCGATGAAGGGGAAGCCATTGAGCGTTTACTCAGCGGTCATATTGTCATTCAAGTGGAGGAATCGTCCTATGGCTTGGCGTTCCCCAGTGATGGCTCAGTTGGCAGAAACATTCAAGCACCAGAAATCGAAACCGTTGTACTCGGCCCACAGATCGCCTTTGTAGAAGAACTGAATGTGAACATCTGCATCATTCGCAAATATATGTCTACCCCTAGATTGTTCCATGAACGATTGAGAGTGGGGAAAACCATACCGATGAATGTGTCGATGCTGTATATGAGTGGGACGGTAGATGAGGAAAATGTGAATACGGTGCGTCAACGGATTAATCATCTGGAATTGGACACCAGTCTGGATTCTACCATACTGGCTCAGCATATCGCAGACAATGAGAAATCATTATTTCCTACTCTTCAACAAACAGAGCGTCCAGACCGAGTCGTACACGGTTTGCGACAAGGGCAGATTGCCATACTCGTGGAGGGGAGCCCGTTTGCTTTACTCGGCCCCACCACCCTATTGCAATTTTTTCAGTCGCCAGATGACTATTACTTGCGCTGGAGTCTCGCTACTTTTAACAGGTTCATGCGAATCTTTGCCATGATTTTGTCCCTGATCCTGACCCCGATCTACGTGGCTGCGCTGACCTATCATTACGAGATGATTCCAGCTGATCTGTTGCTTTCTCTCGCGCAATCGCGCTCTCGGGTACCGTTTCCACCACTGTGGGAGGCCATCTTGATGGAGCTGATCATTGAACTTTTGCGGGAAGCGGGAGCGAGGCTCCCGACCAAGGTCGGTCAGACGATTGGTATTGTAGGCGGTATTGTTATCGGACAAGCTATCGTTCAGGCCGGATTCACCAGCAATATTTTGATTATTATCGTTGCCCTTGGAGCTTTGTCATCCTTTATCGCGCCTAGCTATATGATCGGTTCTACAATCCGGGTGGTTCGTTTTCCGATGATTTTGCTGGCAGGTGTGCTGGGTGCATTAGGCATTGTGGTCGGATTTAGTTTTTTAGCCAGTCATTTGCTTCGCCAGACCAGTCTGGGCCGTCCTTATATGTACCCGATTTATCCCGTGCGATTTTCAGATTGGAAGGATGGCTTTATACGCGCTCCCTTATCCTCCCTTTCGGAACGGCTCAAGTTTTTTAACCCAAAACGAATATCACGCTTTGACAGGGATAGAGCCAAAGAGAAGAAAGACATTGACGAGTGAGCGAGGCGGCTATGAAGATCAACATCGATGTAAGCAAGGACAATACGATAACGGCATTTCTTGCAGGGGTTCTTGTGCATGGCACGCAGTTAGGGATGGGCATTTTGGGCTTCCAACGAATCATTGCCAAGGAAGCGGGGCACGATGCTTGGATATCTGTCGTACTCGCTGCCTTGTTTACTCATCTTACGGTGATGACCATTAACAAGACCTTGCAAAAATACCCCTCAGCCGATATTTACGGAATTCAGGAAGATGTGTTTGGAAAGTGGCTGGGAACAGTCATTAGCATCATTTATTTGACCTATTTTTTTGTGTCGGCTGGAGTCATTTTACGCACCTACATTGAAGTTGTCCAAACCTGGATGTTTCCGAATTTACCTACGTGGGTTCTGTCAGGAATCATCCTGTTTCTAGCGTTTTACACAGTCGTAGGGGGGATAAGAGTCATCGCAGGCTATGCATTGTTCTCCTTTATGGTCACGATATGGATGATATTTGAGTTATATTTCCCCTTGAAATTTGCCAGGTGGGAATATTTGTTTCCCGTCATGGACACCAGCCTGGAGAACCTTTTCAATGGAATGATTGCCATGTCTTTGACCAGTGCCGGCTTTGAGATCCTCTACGTTGCCTATCCATATGTACAAAATAAAGAGAGGGTACCAAAAAGTGTACAGTTGGGGGTGCTGGTGACGTATCTGATCTATTTGCTAGTCATGATTGTGGCGCTGGTCTTTTTTAGTCAGGGTCAGCTCATGAGAACGATCTGGGCGACACTCAATATGCAAAAGATGGTGTACCTCCCTATTCTGGAAAGGTTTGAGCTGGTTGTCATTTCGTTATGGCTTCTCGTGATCTTGCCGAATATCATGCTGTATTTGTGGGCTTCTGCCCGAGGTCTCAAGCGCTTGTTCGGATTCAATCTACGTCATTCATTGTATTGGATTATACCCGTGATTTATGTAGCCTCCTTGTCGCTGCTTTCCAGGCAGGAGATGAGTCGGATCACGAATATTTACTCGCATATAACCCTGTACATTATATACGTGTACCCCTATTTTTTGTATCTGATGGTCTGGCTGAAGCAACGAAAGCAAAGGGCGAAACCAACCAGCAAAGGAGAGAGTGCCTGATGCTGCCCAAGCGTCTTTTTGCCTTGTGGTGTTCATGTGTCCTTGTTCTGGCAGGCTGTTCAGATCGGCAAATTTTTGATGAGACAGGACTTGCCACGTCTGTCGGCTATGATCTGTTAAAGGATGGAAACATTCGGGGGACAGCAATCATGCCCTCCATTAATCCGGAGGCGAAAGAAAAGATACAAGTTTTTTCAGCCACCGGTGAAACCAGCAAGGGAATTCGGGATCGGATCAATTTACAATCAGATAAAAGAGTATTGGGTGGGCAAATTCGTGTCGCACTCTACAGTGAAAAATTGGCGAAACGTGGACTTGGCAGTATCATTGACACGTTGTATCGGGATTCCTCTATTTCCAGCAGGGTTTATCTTTGCCTATTCGAAGGCGAAACATATGATATGTTAACGTATCCCTATTCTGAAGCAGGGAATATCGGAATCTATCTATACCGTATGATTGAGCAAAATATTGAAGGGGAAAAAATTCCGTCTTCCACCATGCATGAGTTTTTTCGAGCTTATTATGACAAAGGAATCGACCCGATCATGCCGTTTATTGCAAAAAAGGGAAATGAGCTGCAAATCAAGGGTATCGCATTATTTCAAGGGGACCGTTATGTAGGGTGGATCACACCAAAGGAAGCCTTTTTAATCAAGCTCATGCATGGGAAATTCAGGATTGGGAGCTACGATACTTCTGTCCCTGCTCATATTTTTGGCGAGGTGCACAAGAATCACGGAAGTAAAAATGATCGTGTGCAGCTTGTCTTTGATACGATTTCCAGCCATTCAAAAATCGAGCTGACCCAAGTATCTCCCCCGATCTTTGATATTTACATCCGATTAAATGCGCGGATTTTGGAATTAACCCTCCCGCTGAAGCTAGAGAATGCAAGGTTGATGAAAATCATGGAACATGCACTGGAAGAAGAGCTCGGAAAAGAACTGCAGAAAGTAGTCCACAAATTGCAGGACCTCAATGTCGATCCAGCTGGGTTCGGGATCGTGTATCGTTCAAATAGAAGAGGGAAGGCAAATATGACGCAGGCCGAATGGAGAAAGATGTTCAAAGATGCGACATTTCACTTTCACGTAAAGTCGACCATAATACGCAACGGCGTCATGGATTAAAAAACTTTTTCCTGCTATTACTATTGACGTGATATTTTCAAAAAGGATATAATCCGTTTTGTATCATCAAGAAATAGAAAAAACGAACATAATATACGTAGATATCTTTCTTATCAAGAGAGGCGGAGGGACAGGCCCTATGAAGCCCGGCAGCCGGTTCATTTTCGAATGAACGTCGCGGTGCCAATTCCTACAGGATTGTTTGGATCTTGTGTAGATGAGAAGGGTGGATGCGAACGTATACATTGCGTTGCAGCCCCTTTTTCGTTTATGAAAAAGGGGTTTTCATATTTTTATCAAGATTATGGTCGGGAGGTGGATGCGTTGATCCAACTGCGTCATTTGCATAAAAGCTATCAAGTTCAAGGTAAAACCATCCCAGCGTTAACGGGGATCGACCTTTCCATAGAGCAAGGCGAAATTTACGGGATCATTGGACATTCGGGTGCCGGGAAAAGTACATTGATCCGATGCATCAATTTGCTAGAGCGCCCAACTTCAGGGGAAGTTATTGTGGACGGCGTCGATTTGACAAAGCTGGATGAAGGGAAGCTGCAAGAAAAGCGCCGCTCAATCGGCATGATTTTTCAGCACTTCAACTTGCTGTCTTCTTCGACAGTCGGCGAAAATGTCGCTTTTCCGCTCAAGCTGGCAAAGCGTCCAAAGGCAGAGATTGATAAGAAAGTAAACGAACTGCTGAAGCTGGTGGGCTTGGAGGCACATAAGGACAAATATCCGTCCCAGCTGTCTGGCGGACAGAAGCAACGTGTCGGGATCGCCCGTGCGCTCGCGAATGATCCAAAAGTGCTGCTCTGCGACGAAGCTACATCGGCTCTCGATCCGCAGACGACGAACTCCATTCTGGGACTGCTCTTGGACATTAACCGCAAGCTGGGCTTGACCATAGTGTTGATTACTCACGAGATGCACGTCATTCGCTCTATTTGTGATCGTGTCGGCGTGATTGATGGAGGAAAGATCGTCGAGTCGGGTAACGTACTGGATGTATTCCTTCGTCCGAAGCATCCAACGACACAAGAATTCGTGGAACAAGTAGCAGATTCTACAGAGCTGCGCGAAGCAGTCGAGCACGAAAAAGCCTCGGGGAACCGCACGATTGCTCGTGTCACCTTCCTCGGAGAAAAAACGTACCAGCCGATCCTGTTCCAAACGATGCAAGAGACCGGTACAGTGTTCAGTATTTTGCAGGGAACAATCTCCCGCATGAAAGATACGCCGTATGGTCAGTTGGTGATCGAGCTGGAAGGCGATGTCGCACAGAATCAAAAGACCATCGAGACGCTGCGCCAACGTGGCTTGGAAGTAGAGGTGATATAAATGGACTGGACATTCGAAAATGTGGATTGGGCTGAAATCGGCGAAGGTACGATGGACACGCTCACGATGCTTGGCTTTTCCACCCTGTTTACCGTCCTGATTGGTTTGCCGTTGGGCATCATTCTGTTTTTGACTTCTCGCGGACAGCTTTTGCAAAACCGCACTTTTTATACGATCGCATCATTCGTTGTCAACGTATTGCGCTCGGTACCATTTATCATTTTGATGATCTTGCTGATTCCTGTGACGAAAATGCTCGTAGGAACCTCACTCGGTGTACTGGGTGCCATTCCGCCGCTCGTGTTTGGGGCCGCTCCATTTTTCGCACGTTTGGTGGAAACCTCTCTGCGTGAGATTGATAAAGGCGTGATCGAGGCCGCACAATCTATGGGTGCTTCCAATTGGCAGATCGTCTGGAATGTCCTTTTGCCAGAGTCTAGGTCAGGTCTGATCGCAGGTATTACGATCACGACGGTAACACTGGTCTCCTACACGGCAATGTCTGGGGTAATTGGCGGCGGTGGTTTGGGTGACTTGGCGATCCGATACGGTTATCAGCGTTTCCAAACCGATGTCATGATTGTGACTGTTGTTATTTTGCTGGTGATGGTACAGATCTTACAATCGCTGGGGGACCGTCTGGTTCTGAAATTCAGCCGCAAATAGGATCTTTCCATATAGATTTTCAAAAAATAAGATGAAATACATGCAAGGGGGAAATCATTCATGAAAAAGCTAGTCGTATCTGTACTTTCTACTGTATTGGCATTTTCTTTGGCAGCTTGCGGAGGCAAAACGGAAACAGCACCTGCTCCAGCTGAAGGCGGCGCACAAGGCGGACAAAAGGAAGTAACATTGAAGGTAGGCGCTTCTCCCGTTCCACATGCAGCAATCTTGAAATTTATTCAACCAAAACTGAAAGAACAAGGCGTGAACTTGGAAGTCCAAGAGTTCACTGATTACGTACAGCCTAACGTTCAAGTGAACGAAAAACAACTCGACGCAAACTTCTTCCAGCACAAGCCTTACCTGGAAGATTTCAATAAAGGACAAAACATGAACCTGGTGCCAGTAGTGGCTGTACACATTGAGCCATTCGGCGCTTACAGCAAAAAAATAAAATCGGTAGATGAATTAGCTGATGGCGCAACAATCGCGCTGCCAAACGACCCAACAAACAGCGGTCGCGCACTCGCACTCTTGGAGAAAAACGGCGTGATCAAACTGAAAGAAGGCGCTGGCATCAGCGGTACAGTGAAAGACGTTGTTGAGAACAAGAAAAACCTGAAATTCAAAGAAGTAGAAGCAGCAATGCTGCCGCGCGTTCTGGAAGAAGTAGATCTGGCGTTGATCAATACGAACTACGCGCTGGAAGCAAAGCTTGTTCCAACGAAAGACGCTCTGTTTATTGAAGATAAAGATTCTCCATACGCAAACTTCTTGGTAGCTCGTCCTGACAACAAGGATTCCGAAGCCATTCAAAAGCTGGCAAAAGAACTGAACTCACCTGAAGTGAAAAAGTTCATTGAAGATGAATACAAAGGCGCGATTATTCCAGCGTTCTAATGAAGAAATAATTGATCAATCAAAGAAACCCAACTGGCCTCCAAAGCTGGTTGGGTTTCATTTTTATTAATAATATAGTGAATTTTTATAAAATTTAGTTAAATCTATCTCGTCCCCGTTTTCAACTTATTTCCCGTCGAGTATATTGTGTTTGAAGTGGGAAAATATAGATAAGGGGGAATTTTCTGATGAATAGAAATCTCAAGTTGTTTCTTGGCGCGATGCTGGTCGCCGGAAGCATGTTAGCTGGATGTTCGACGAGTACGCAGCCATCAACGACAACCCCTCCGGCTGAGGGAACCGCAGCATCAGCTGAAAAGCCTGCAAATGCAAGGCCGCAGGTATTTCGGGCGAACATTGTGAGTGAGCCTTCGACAGCGGACCCCGGTCTTGCGAAGGATGCCACTTCGGGAGCGATCATCCGTGCTACTTTTGATGGCTTGACGCGTTTCGATGCAAATGCTAAGCCAGTGAACTCAGTAGCATCCGATGTGAAGCTCTCGGATGACAAACTGGTGTATACGTTCACGCTTCGCGAATCCAAGTGGAGCAATGGAGATCCAGTCACTGCCCATGACTTCGTGTATGCATGGAAGCGTGCACTCGGCAAGACATTTGGTGCCGAGTATGCCTATCAGCTGTACTACATTAAAAATGCAAAGCCAATTCACGAAGGCAAGATGAAACCCGACGAACTCGGTGCAAAGGCTCTCGATGACAAAACACTGGAAGTCACGCTGGAGAATCCAACGCCTTACTTCCTGGAGCTGACGGCTTTCTACACATACTACCCGGTTAACCAAAAAGTAGTGGAGGCCAATCCGAAATGGGCAAACGAAGCGGCGACGCACGTAAGCAACGGTCCATTTAAGATGACAGCGTGGGAGCACAAGAGCAAGATCGTGCTTGAAAAGAATGAGCACTACTGGGATAAAGACGTAGTAAAGCTCGATCGCATTGAGTTTGCGATGATCGAGGACGATAATACAGCCCTGTCCATGTTCGAGAACGGTGAGCTGGATTGGGCAGGCCAGCCACTCGGTGGACTTCCCACCGATGCGATTCCGTCACTAAAAGAGTCGGGCAAACTCGTTGTTCATCCAAAAGCAACGATGTATTGGTACAAGATGAATACGACAAAAGGGCCGCTCAGCAATGTGAAAATTCGTAAAGCACTGGCATACTCGGTAGATCGTCAAACCATCGTAGATAACATCACACAAGTCGGACAGGTGCCAACGATGGGGATGCTGCCGCAATCCATGATTATCAAAAAAGACGGATACTTCAAGGATAATGATGTAGAAACAGCGAAAAAGCTGCTGGAAGAAGGCATGAGGGAGCTAAACATGACAACGCTGCCTCCGATCACCTTGTCTTACAATCCAAGCGATAGACATAAGAAAATTGCCGAAGCGATTCAGGACCAATGGAAACAAAAGCTCGGCATTGATATAAAGATCATGGTGAAAGAGTCCGCCGTTCATTTGCAGGATATGCACGAACTCAATTACGAGATGGGCCGTATCGGTTGGAATGCAGACTTTAATGATCCAATGAACTACCTGGAAATGTTCCGGGATGGTAAAACAGGCAACAACGACACGGGCTGGGAAGATCCCTGCTACCAAGAGCTGCTGAAACAGTCATCGGTTGAAATTGACCCAGAGAAACGCAAGCAACTATTTGCAGAGGCTGAACAAATCTTTATGGATGCCATGCCGTTAATCCCGCTGTTCACGGATGTGGATGTGTGGGTGCAAAGTGACAAGGTGAAAGGCGTTCAAGTGGATGGACTCGGATTTATCGACCTGAAGTGGGCAGAGATGACAGAGTAACGAATAGAACAAAAATCCCGAGGCCAACGAAATTGCTGGACTCGGGATTCTTTTGTATTAGTAGCCAAAATCAAGTGTCTTGCCTGTCTCAGCGTACGTCTTGATCGACGAGAGCATCATTGGCCAATTGCTGCTGGCACTTGCGTGGGAGGGATGGTCTTTTGTCCATTGATCCTGAATCAGTGTCAGTTTGGTGCAGCCGCCAACCGGCTCTAAGGTAATGGTGACGCGAGTCTGCAATTCCGCATGATTCTCGTAATAGGCAGGACCAGGATGTTCAGTGAAACTGAAAATGTGATGAGGTTCAAACTGCAAGATTTTCCCGTATACATGCACCGTGTCGTCACCGGCTTTTCCCGGACCAACGTAGGCCATCTCATCGCCTACTTGAAAAGTTGAACGGATCGTACAGCCAAAGAAAGTACTCTTTACGCCTTCATCGGAAGTAAGGACATGCCAGACCTGCTCTGGCGTAGCACCAATGTAGAAATCGAAGCGAAGATCCATCGTTTTACCCCCTGATTTTTTCATTTGGGAATTGTAATCAAGTCTCCCAACTACTACTCTTACTATAAGAAGAAATCGGTAGTGTGTATTGTAAAAACACGACAGGAGGCGCACCTTGGAAAATCAGACTGCCAAGTTCCCAAAGGGTGTACTGCATGCCATGATTGGACAGAAAAAATTTTCGCTGGCCAGATACGAGCCATCTGCTGAAATCAGCTACTTCGTGCAGCATTACTGGGTCGTCCGGTGGGATTTGCGTAAGGAACTTCCTTACTTGCAAACCGTACTGGCTCATCCCAATGTGAATCTGGTGTTTGAAAAAGGAGCGACTGGTATTTTTGGTGTAGCCCGCACGACTTCCTCGCATCTTTTAGAGGGACAAGGTCAGGTGTTCGGAGTAAAATTCAGGCCCGGAGGTTTTTATCCGTTTCTGAATGCTCCGATATCAAAGCTGAGCGGAACTTCTACGAGTCTGGAAGCCGTATTTGGTGTTGCCACCGACCCGCTTGAGAAAGAAGTGCTAAGCCTGCCAGATGATGAGCAAATGAGGAAAAGGGTAGAAGCCTTTCTATTCGAACATTTGCCAAAGCCTGACCCGAATGTAGCGCGCATCAGTGAAATCGTCAGGATGATCCAGGCAGACCGATCCGTACTCAGGGTCGAGGATGCGGTACAGTTGACCGGTATGAACATGAGGACGATGCAGCGCTTGTTTGACCGTTATGTAGGGGTTAGCCCGAAGTCGGTTATCCAACGATACAGATTGCATGAAGCAGCCGAGCAGATTGATCAAGGAACGGTCCAAGATTGGCTGGATCTGTCTACCTCTCTAGGCTACTACGATCACTCTCACTTCATTCGAGATTTTCGAGCAATCGTCGGTGTAGCGCCAAACGAGTATCGACGAGCACAAATTTAATCATAGTGAACCCCTTCGCCTTCTGGCTGGAGGGGTTGTTTTCTTGCTGCATAATTTTTTATGTACGAGGCATACTTCATCATGATGAAACTACCATTTTTATTTCCTTTAATAGAATTTGATGTTTCCATAAAACATAATTAATTTTACTTAAAATGTCTTCAATATTACTAAAAATGCAGTATATTTGTGGAGTAGCTTTCAAGGAATCTTTACCGATAGAAAAAGAGGGGGTCAACACCGTGAAAAAAAGCGTTTTTGCAGCAATGAGTTCTATTCTGGTTCTGAGTGCGGCGCTGGCAGGCTGTGGCGGCGGCGAGAAAGCAGGCGAGCAAGGTAACAAACCTGCTGGTGAGCAAACAAGTGGTCCTAAAGAATTGAGAATGAACATGATGTCCGAGCCACCAACTGCTGACCCTGCATTGGCTGAGGATTCTACTTCCAGTGCGGTTCTGCGTGCAACATTTGATGGTCTCACTCGTATTGGCGAAGATGGCAAACCACATCCATCTGTAGCAGAAAAAATTGACGTATCCGAAGATGGCCTTACTTATACATTCACCCTGCGTGACAGCAAATGGAGCAATGGAGATCCAGTTACTGCAAAGGATTTTGAATTCGCTTGGAAGCGAGCGCTCAATCCGAAGACAGCATCTAACTACTCCTACCAATTGTATTACCTGAAAAATGCAGAAGAATACAACAAGGGTAAAGCAAAAGCTGATGATGTTGGCGTAAAAGCGAAAGACGATAAAACACTCGTCGTAACTTTGAAGAACCCAACACCATTCTTCTTGGAGCTGACTGCGTTCTATACGTACTACCCAGTTAACCAAAAAGTAGTGGAAGGCAGCGATAAATGGGCAGGCGAAGCAAAAACTCACGTGGGTAACGGTCCATTCAAAATGGAAACATGGGAACATAAGAGCAAATTGGTTCTCGTGAAGAGCGATACCTACTGGGATAAAGACGCTGTAAAACTCGACAAGCTCAACTTCTCCATGGTTGAAGATGCAAATACTGAGCTGTCCATGTTCGACAATGACGATTTGGATTGGTCCGGAGCGCCTCTGAGCGCACTTCCTACCGATGCGATTCCTGCATTGAAAGAATCCGGTCAAATGCAAACACGCCCGATCGCGGGTACGTACTTGTACAAATTCAATACGGAAGTTCCGCCGTTCAACAACGCGAAAATCCGTAAGGCGTTTGCTTATGCTATCGATCGTAAATCGATCATCGACAACATCACGCAAGCAAACCAAGAGCCAGCTATGGGTCTGATCCCGCCAACAATGGCAGTGGCAACAAGCCCTTACTTCAAAGACGGCGATGTAGAAGCAGCGAAAAAATTGCTGGAAGAAGGTATGAAGGAAGAAGGCATTACCAAAATGCCTACCCTGACTCTTTCCTTCAACACGTCTGAAGGTCACAAGAAAATTGCCGAAGCGATCCAAGACCAATGGAAAAAAGCACTCGGCGTAGATGTTAAGCTGGAGAACAAGGAATGGAAAGTATTCTTGGAAGATGTGAACCAAGGTAAATTCCAAATCGCACGTTCCAGCTGGACTGGTGACTACAACGATCCATACACGTTCTTGGACCTGTTCAAGGACAAAGATGGCGGCAACAACGACACGAAATGGGAAAATCCGAAGTACAAAGAGCTGCTGAACCAATCTGCTCTGGAAAAGGACCCAGAAAAACGCAAACAAATCCTGGCACAAGCAGAAGCTATTTTCATGGACGAAATGCCAGCAGCTCCAATCTACTACTACACACATTCTTATGTGAAAAAAGACAAAGTAAAAGGTGTAGTACTCGACGGTCTCGGTTTCGCAGACTGGAAATGGGCAGACATTCAATAAGAAAAAGCGCATAGCTTGTTGTGATAAAGGAAGGGTGCTTCGGCACTCTTCTTTTTTTTGTAAACCATTTTAAGCGAAAAGAATCGACCAGAGGATTGAAGGTGATAGTAGAAATTATAAAATTATAAATTAAATTACTATTGTCATTTTACTGAATGTGAATAAAATTGGGTGAATGAAAAAAGATATCAATAAATGAGGTTTTAATCCTCACCTCTGAAAAAGCTTGATATCATGCGGTTTTTCTTAGGGATATTGGGGTAGGAATGTTTTGGAAAATTTATTTATCGATCAACATATTTTACAATTCATTAATTCTCTTTATAAATAAATAAAAATTTATTAAATCATTCTAAAACATATTTAAAAAATATATAAAACCATGTATATTGATAAAAGATTTAGAAAAGGGGGATTACTTGTATGAAAAAGAATGTTTTCGTGGCAATGAGTTCTATCCTCGTTCTTGGCGCGGCACTCGCAGGATGCGGTGGCGGAAACCAGGCGGCACCGGCAGATAACAACGCTTCCGGAGCAAAGACAGAAAATTCTGCACCAGCTGGCTCTAAAGTACTGAAACTGAACCTGCACTCCGAGCCACCAACTGCTGACCCAGGTATCGCGGAAGATACAACTTCCAGCACCATCATCACTGCTACCTTCGAAGGTCTGACTCGCGTTGGTAAAGACGGTAAATACAATCCAGCAGCAGCAGAGAGCTACACTGTTTCTGAAGACGGTAAAAAATATACATTCAAAATTCGTGATAACAAATGGAGCAATGGCGATCCAGTATCGGCAAAAGATTTCGAATATGCTTGGAAACGCGCTCTTAATCCAAAAACAGCTTCCAACTATGCATACCAACTGTACTATGTGAAGGGTGCAGAAGCCTACAACAAAGGTAAAGGTAAAGTGGAAGACGTTGGCGTAAAAGCAATTGACGATAAAACACTCGAAGTAGAATTGACGAACCCAACTCCATTCTTCCTGGAGCTGGTTGCATTCAAAACATACTTCCCAGTTAATCCAAAAGTAGTGGAAGGCAACGATAAATGGGCTACCGATGCGAAAACAGTTATTGGTAACGGTCCATTCAAAATGGATTCTTGGGAGCACAAGAGCAAGCTCGTTGTTTCCAAAAACGATAACTACTGGGATAAAGACAACGTAAAATTGGACAAAATCGAATTCTCCATGGTAGAAGATGAGAATACAGAGCTGTCCATGTGGGAAAATGGTGAGTTGCACTGGGCAGGCGCTCCAACTTCTGCGTTGCCAACAGACGCGATCCCGGCTTTGAAAGAGTCCGGCAAAATGACAACTCAGCCAATCGCGGGTACTTACTTCTATCGTTTCAACACAGAAAAACCACCGTTCAACAATGTGAAAATCCGTAAAGCGTTTGCTTATGCGATCGATCGTCAAAGCCTGATCGACAACATCCTGCAAGCTGGTCAATTGCCTGCAACAGGCTATGTACCACCAAGCATGGCGCTGAACAAAGACGGTTTCTACAAAGATAACGACATCGAAACAGCGAAGAAATTGCTCGAAGAAGGACTGAAAGAAGAGGGTCTCACCAAATTCCCGGCACTTACTCTTTCCTTCAACACTTCCGAAGGTCACAAAAAGATTGCTGAGGCAATCCAAGACCAATGGAAGAAAAACCTCGGCGTAGACGTGAAGCTTGAGAACAAAGAGTGGAAGGTTTACCTGGATGATGTACACCAAGGTAAATACCAAGTGGCTCGTGCAGGCTGGTTGGGTGACTTCAACGATCCAATCAACTTCCTGGAAATGTTCAAGGAAAAAGACGGCGGAAACAACGATACTCGTTGGGAAAATCCGAAGTACAAAGAACTCCTGAACCAATCCGCTCTGGAGCTAGACCCAGAAAAACGTAAAGCAATCCTGGCTCAGGCTGAGCAAATCCTGATGGATGAAATGCCGATTATGCCAATCTACTACTATACTCAATCTTGGGTTAAGGACGACAGAGTACAAGATGTTATCATCGATGGTCTGGGTGCTGTTGACTACAAGTACGCAGATTTCGTAGAAAAGAAATAATAGCTGTGCATGTAAAAGAAGAAAGGTGCTTTACTCACCTTTCTTCTTTTTTTATCTATTTAACATCCAAATTTTTACTTTTTATTGTATACTATTTTTGGAAGATTCTATCAGGGGTTATTGGAGGGTGTATGATGAAGAAGAGTGTTTTTATGGTATTGAGTTCGGTCCTCGTTTTCGGTGGAATGATGACCGGGTACGAAGGTTCTATCCAAGCGGCTGAGCCTAAGGTATTAAGAATAAATCTGCAATCGGAGCCGCCTACAGCAGACCCTGGAATTGCGGAGGATACTACCTCTGGTACGATCATCACAGCTGTATTCGAAGGTCTGACACGTCTCGGAAAAGACGGAAAGGTGCACCCAGCCGCGGCAGATAGCTATACCGTTTCAGAGGATGGGAAGACTTATACATTCAAGATTCGTGAAGCAAAATGGAGCAACGGCGATCCAGTAACGGCACATGACTTCGAATATGCTTGGAAGCGCGCGCTCGATCCAAAGACAGATTCCAGCTACGCCTACCAGTTGTATTATGTGAAAGGCGCAGAAGCATTCAATAATGGGACCGGCAAAGCGGGAGACGTTGGGGTAAAGGCCATTGACGATAAGACGCTAAAAGTGGAACTGACAAACCCGACGCCATTTTTCCCGGAGCTGGTTGCTTTCAAAACGTACTTCCCGGTAAACAAGAAGGTAGTCGAAGGCAACAAAAAATGGGCTTACGAGGCAAAGACTGTTGTTGGCAACGGACCATTCAAAATGGAAAGATGGGAACACAAGAGCAATCTGACTGTCGTAAAGAACGAGAAGTACTGGGATAAAGCCAATGTAAAATTGGACAAAATCGAATTCACCATGATAGAGGATGAGAATACGGAATTGTCCTTGTTTGATAACGACGAGCTGGATTGGGCAGGTGCTCCAAACTCCTCGCTGCCAACCGACGCACTTCCGATTTTGAGGGAAGCTGGTATATTGAAAACTCAGCCAATCGCCGGTGCCTATTTTTATCGTTTCAATACAGAGCAAGCACCGTTTACCAACGCAAAAATTCGTAAGGCGTTCGCATATGCCATTAATCGTGAAAGCATCACCTCCGATATCCTGCAAGCTGGTCAAGTGCCGGCAACAGGCTTTGTGCCACCGAGCACGGCGTTGAACAAAGACGGTTACTTCAAAGATAATGACCTTGAAGTAGCAAAAAAATTACTGGTAGAAGGTATGAAGGAAGAGGGGATATCCAAACTCCCTCCAATTACACTCATCTACAACACATCCGAAGGTCATAAAAAAATCGCAAAAGAAATACAGGATCAATGGAAGAAAAACCTCGGCGTAGATATCGAGCTCGAAAATAAAGAGTGGAAGGTATACTTAGAAGACGTACACCAAGGAAATTATCAAATCGCTCGTGGAGGCTGGTTGGGTGACTTCAATGATCCCATCAACTTCTTGGAAATGTTCCAGGAAAAAGACGGCGGAAACAACGATACACGTTGGGGAAATCCAAAGTACAAGGAGCTTTTGAACCAATCCGCTCTGGAGAAAGACCCGGAGAAGCGTAAAGCCATTCTCATGCAGGCTGAGCAAATCCTGATGGATGAAATGCCAATCATGCCAATCTACTTCTACGTGAATTCTTGGGTGCAGAACGAGAATCTGAAAGATGTCGTGATGGATGGTCTGGGTGCTATCGATTTCAAATATGCGGATATTACTCCATAATGTAAACACGGATGAGAAGAGGTTTTTTACGACCTCTTCTTTTTTTCTGTCTCATGGACAAATGACCAATCCATTACGCCCTTGGCTACATAGAGTAAAAAGGAACTAACTGCAATTAGGAGGGATATTGATGGATATTGGTTCTTTGCTCAACATTGTTAAATCCATTCCTAAGGAAAAGCTGAGGACAGACGCGGGAATCAAGGAAGTCATTCGTGAAATGGCCAGAAAGTCAGGGAAAAAATTGACCGAGCAAGAGGTTAACGGGTATGCTGCGCAGTTTCGTCAGATGCAAAAAACAGAAAATGTCGGGAGTTTGTTGAATAAGCTTTCGAAAAAAGGTGTCACTGCAAAGGATTTGGAAAATATAAAAAAACGTTTTAGATAAGGGGGTAGAGTGAGGAGGGAGGTGGGATTATCGTTGAGAAAATGAAAGCGAAAAAGAAGCAGGCTGTCCCCAAGAACCATTTGCTAGAATCGATCAACAAACTTGCGGATGCGCAACATACAAACAATGCCCAAATGATGAGAGAAATGAGTCAGGTACGACAGGAACTACAGGATATGAAAAATACACTGGGGCGTCTTAAACAGGCACCACCAAAAGGTACAGGAGAACGGCGAGGTCTGTTGTTTGGAGGACGACGGAATACTGCCCAAGTGGAAGCTGTATCCCCGCCACAAAAGCCTGCCATTTCAATCGAAGATTTACTGCCGCTTTTACCGTATCTGGGTGACGCTATTCCCCAGTTGAAAAACCCAAAAGTAGCCGACTCCATTAAGGTGCTGTCGAATCCAGCTGTGATTTCGCTGATCCAGCAATTTCTTGCCAACGGGGGCTTGAACATGATAAAAAAACCTGTTCAAGAAGTAAGTAGGCAAGAGAGAAGGGGATTTTTTCGATAACAATTGATCAGTTGCAAAGACTGTCTCGCGGGGCTTGCGGAGGCGGTCTTTTCATTTTGGTACCAAAAGACTATAAACTTTACAGATCATCAAGCGTCTAATAGAATGGTGAACGTTGCACATTGGCTGACGCCACAATACGAAGAAAACAGACATCACGGAGGAGGTCAGGATGAAGAGACGATTTTACCCTCTGCTTTTTGCATTGCTGGTCCTGCTGCTAATCCCCGGTTGGGCGGTTGCAGCAAGCAGTGCCTCAGAGGAAGCTGTCAATCTCATGATTGGTGGACAGGCAGTAAGTGCTGAAGTACCGCCGGTCATCAAGAGTGGGCGCACGTTGGTTCCCGTTCGTGTCATCGCCGAAGGGCTAGGTGCAAATGTGGATTGGAATGACGCTACTCGAACAGCTGTTATTACCAAAGGCTCACAGCAGCTCTCCCTTACACTAGACTCCCGTACAGCAGTGTTGAACGGCAAACAAGTGAAGCTCGATACGCCGCCTGTTATTTCACAAAAGCGTATGCTGCTGCCACTGCGTTTTGTCGGGGAGTCACTTGGTGTTACAGTCGGGTGGGACAACAGTACACGTACTGTCATTGCGAACGAAACACCACAGGTCAAGCTGAATGGCAAGATGCCAACCCAGCCGATCAAGCTGTATCAAGTGGAAGACACGATGTACGCGTCCGCACAGGCCGTAGCTGAGCAAGTGGGACAAAAAGGCTTTGCGTGGAAAAGACCTGAGCGCGGGATGACGATTGATGATCAGTTAGTCCTCTCATTACGTCAATTGGAGGACGAGCTTGGAGGGTCATTTGCGTGGGACAAGAAAAATAATCAGGTTGAGATCGATCGCCTCAATATTATGAAAGATGTATCCGAGGACGGCGACCGTGTTCGTATTGAAACGACCATGCCTGTCATTCCTCAGTCGTTTGTAATGACTGGTCCACACCGGATCGTCTTGGATCTCCCACAAACCGCTTTGGATGATGATTTAATTGAAGATCTAAAACGTCAAGACGAGAAAAGCGATAGCGTAGGCGAATCCGAGCAAACGGTCTCCGCTGATGATGAAGACCAAGGTACAGATTCGGATTCGGATGAACTGAATCAAGCAGAACAAGCGAAAGAAGAACCTCTCATTACTAACCTGCGTTACAGCCAATACAGTGCATCTCCTGACACGGTTCGCGTCGTGATTGAGCTGAACCAAAAGAGCACGTATGAGCTGGCTTACACGAAAGACGGTATCGAAGTAAAATTGACGCCAAAGCCGAAGAAAACAGGCTACCTGATCGTCGTTGATGCCGGTCATGGAGGAAAAGACCCAGGTACGAAGGGCTCTGCTGGCAACAATGAAAAAGATTACAACTTGGCTGTCTCCAATAAGATTGTGGCTTTGCTGAAGCAATATCCAGAGTTTCAAGTCGTTCCTGTCCGCACAACAGATGTGTTTTATGAACTGTCAGAGCGTGTTGCTTTTGCCAATGAGTTAGAAGCCGACTTGTTCTTGTCTATTCACGCCAACGCATTCCCGAAACCGACGGCTGCAGGAACAGAAACTTTCTATTATAATGAAAACAGTAAAGACTTTGCCCAAGTGGTACATAAACATTTGCGTGGGGCAACGCAGTTCCCGGATCGGGGCTTCAAGAAGAGTGGCTTTTATGTGATCAAAAACACGAAAATGCCAGCAGTGCTGACCGAAACTGGCTTCCTCTCCAATCCACAGGAGAACGCGCAGCTGACGAATCCGGCATTCCAAGATAAAATCGCGAAAGCCATTGTTGCGGCTATTCGTGAATACTACGAGTCTTATCAGTAAGGGGGCTTATCACGATGAAAAAAAGTCGAGTGATCTGGATGGCAGCGTTAGTAATGCTGCTTTTGGCCGGATGTGGGCAAAACGCGACAGAAACACCACAGCCAACCACACCAGTAGAACAGCCATCTGGTTCAAAAACTGATCCATCGACAACAGAGCCGACTCTGAAAAAGCAAATGGTCACCGTTTACTATTCGGATAATAATGTGATGGAGCTGCAAAAAGAAGAGCAAGAGATCACGTTTGCAGAAGATATCGAGAAGTACAAAAAGACACTTGCCCTGCTGGAGACGCCTGTAAAGCCAGACGTGCACATTCCACTGTGGAAAGACTTCAAGTACCATTCCATTACAATCGATAAAGGCACTCTGACGATTGATGCAGATAGCAAAAATCAGTTCAACATGGGTTCAAGTGGCGAGACGATGGCTATAGATGCGTTGAAGAATACCTTCTTTCAATTCTCGGAAGTAAAGGAGATAGTCTTCTTGGAGGATGGCAAGAAAGTAGAAACGCTGATGGGGCACGTAGATCTCTCCGAACCATTGAAACGGGATAATTAATCATCACTATAAAGACGGCACACCCTGTTAATTGGGATGTGCCGTCTTTTTCGTAGAGATTGTGTTTCGTGTATAGTGGCTGTCGTGGGGAGAAGAATATTTCCAGTCTAGGCTCCAGGCTCCGTCCTGCTGGGGGTGAGACTGTCCGCTCCGAAGCGATTAGCGGGGAAACGCAAAAGTGGTAGCCGCTT
>NZ_JAGQDN010000016.1:0-142500 GCF_021270385.1 Brevibacillus sp. AF8
TGGAGATATACACGTTCTAAGTCCGTTTATGCTCCTCTTTTGACATTTAGATTGAAATCCTCATGCATCTGAGAAGTTTGAAAAAAACCAAAAAAGATGTTTCCTTGCACGACCCAATCGGGACGGATAAAGAAGGCAATGAAATCACCTTAATCGACGTCCTTGGCACAGAAACCGACGAAGTGGTCGACGCTGTGCAGCTCAAGTTAGAGTCCAGTAAAATTTATCAGCACATACACATCCTCGATGAGCGCGAAAAAGAGGTGATCATCGGCAGGTTTGGGCTGGATCAGGACAAAGAAAAGACACAGCGTGAAATTGCACGTGAGCTGGGCATATCTCGTTCGTATGTATCCCGTATCGAAAAGCGAGCGTTGATGAAGTTGTTTAATGAGTTTTATCGAACGAAACAGCCGCAGGGAAGATAAAAGGTAAGGGAATAAAGGAGAATCATTTGGGGAAATCACCCGTAAGAGAGGCATTCTTTCAGCCAGCCATCTTACGGGTGATTGCTGTGCGAATAGCTCAAGTATGATTGTATCCGCATAGAGTTTTTCAAGAGGAACGATAGCTATCCTTCCCATTTATGGTTTTTTGTCCGATGTAAAGAGCTTGATATCTAATACATTTGCATGAAGGAACGAAATGAAATAACTGTAAGGCAAGACAGCTCCCAAAATTGCCAGTAACAAATATAGGTTTTTCATTCTTTACTTCCCCCTTTTTGGGAGATACCGTCTATTCCTTATCAATGGCGTACCTGAGCAAATCTGTGACCTTAACGAGAGGGGGACATTTTGAGCCTGAAGGCACAAGTTGCGACGAGCGTAGCAGGGAACCATGCAATTATTTCTTTTTTGCATTGTCTTACAGTGGTTTTCAATTTTCGGGAATCTCTCTCGGAACTTGGAACTTGGAAAATCGCGAATTAATCTGCTGGGATTTACCGGACAAGGGACTACATGCGAGGCCTACGGCTCCGGCCACTCGCCCCTTCTTCAGTATCTCTCATATTCGTATACGTCAATTCTGTCTCAAGTGTGCCGAATTACCTGCTGCATCACCTCTACAGCCTGTGACCGCAGTAGGCGTAAGGATTCTCTTGCGGCGGAGGCCTCTGCCGCAAGAGTGGAGTTTTTGATATAGACAAGCGCCTGCCATTACCTCAGAATGGAAGTATAGGGGGTGATATTTTGCCAGAAGTTTATCTTGGAATGTCAATACCTGAAATTGTTGTTAGTTCGAAAATTATTCTTCCAAGTATCGCAGGGGTTTTTGTCACAGCGATACTAATAAGAAATAGTTTAAATTAAGCACCTACGCGGTGCTTTTTCTTTTGAAAACCAAGTTCAATATGGTGGGCTTACTAGGTTGACATTTAATTACATAAGTTTACAGTGCAGTATGATTCTGCAAGCTAACAAGACTCTTTGATAAAATGGGGACAAGCAAATAAGAAATACGCCACTCGGGAACACTGGGTGGCTTTTCTTTTTGCTATCTGATCAGAAAATTCACAAATCAAAGGAGAGAAAATTTATGAAGAAAAAAATTTACTTGGTCTCTTTTAAGGAGAAACCGTTCAAGAGAACGACATTAAAAGAAGTACATGAAAGTAACATGCAAAAGTTAATTAAGCACGGAGCCAAAGTACAAAAAGAACTCAAGAATTTACCTCGTACCTTTATTATCAGTGATCCAGATGAAAGTTTACTTGTTTCGTTAAGAAATGACCCGGACATTCTCGCGGTGGAGGAGAATATTGAAGACCAGCACTTAATGGCACAGAACCCACCAGAATGGCCATCTGCATTAATTGGTTTACCAGAATTCGTTTCTAAAGGATACACGGGTGCAGGTGTAAAAGTGGGTATTATTGACTCAGGTTTCGCAAATCATGAGGACATTGTATATGCAGGCCGTTATAACGCTTATGCAGCAGTCTATGGATATACAACGCCACCAGAGTCTGATTACCTGGGTCACGGTACATCAGTT
The DNA here is from genome assembly GCF_021270385.1 of Brevibacillus sp. AF8. Classification (NCBI taxonomy): domain Bacteria; kingdom Bacillati; phylum Bacillota; class Bacilli; order Caryophanales; family Paenibacillaceae; genus Brevibacillus; species Brevibacillus sp. AF8. The sequence continues at coordinate 1,999 of NZ_JAGQDN010000016.1, forward strand.
GCAGGAATTATTGGCGCGCGTAACAATGATAAAGGTTATGTGGGAATTGCTCCAGGAGCGTCTCTTTATTGTGCAAAAATTACCCACGAAACTGGAAATGGTTTGGACGTAGCAGCTCAAATCGAAGCAATAGAGTGGTTGGTTAGCCAAGGAGTAAAAATTATTAATTGCAGCTTTGGTGGAATTGTAGATGTGGAAAACCGTAAGATCGCCTTTCGAGATGCTGCATTGTTTCATGACATTCTAATAATTTGTGGTGCGGGTAATGAAGGAAATGTAGGCGGGGCAATGAATGACAATATGATTTATCCAGCAAGATACGATTTTGTATTATCTGTAGGGTGTCTAAAGGCTAATAAAGAACCTGCCGTATATTCAAGTCGTGGTCCGGAAATGGATGTGTCTGCTCCTGGTCATAATGTGATGACAACCATTCCTTCAAGCGCCAATAGAAATGGGATTAATCATTATGATATTTCTAAGGAGTACGGATTATTTCATGGTACTTCTTGTGCAACTCCTCACGTAACAGGACTAGCTGCCTTGTATTGGCAAATGAATCCTTCTTATACGGCTAGTCAAATTAAAAATTTGATTTTGTCAAATGTAGAAGAGTTGGGGAAAGATGGCATGGATGTCGTCTTTGGAAAGGGAATGGTTATTTCCCCGTGGACCTCACGAAATGCATATACAGGGAAATTAACGTCTAGCGCTACTACCATTACAGGTTCTCATACTAATAGCAATTTAGTTAATGGTGGTGTAAAACATTTTAAATATGTGGCTCCAATATCCGCCAGATACTTGTTTAAAATAACTAATCAAATGAAAACTCATATTCGTGTTTATGATGAAAGTTATAAATTGCTAGGGTTTAGTCCGTATGGAACAGTGACAGGAGTAACGAATGCAGCTGTATTTCTTGATGCTGGAAAAACTGTTTTCATTAGCGTTTCTGGAGAAGATGACTCTCAAACAGGTCCTTTTACATTAGAACTGTATAGCTCAACTCCAACTGTAGTTAAGGAGGACTTTGAAGATGCACAACATGCATTTGACTTCTCGGGCGACTGGGTACGTACCAATTTAGATCGATATGATGGCACATACAGTTTTACCAATAAAGATATTTCCGACGGACAAGAATCCAGAGTTAGTTTTAATTTAAGTATTCCTACAACTGTCTCTAGTGCAATTTTGTCTATGGATTATAAAGTTAGCTCAGAAAGTAACTACGATTTTTTTGAAATTTTGATTGGAGGAATGAAAGTTCTGAGTGTATCTGGTAACGTTTCTTGGTCAAAGTTCGAGACTCCGATTCAATTCGGACTCCATACAATTACTTTAAGGTATGTAAAAGATGGTAGTGGGAGTAGTGGATCTGATTCAGCTTTTGTCGATAATATTACACTAAAATGGTAACGTGCGAGTTTTATCATGACATTTCAAAGAAAGGGAGCTATATTTGAATCCCTAAAAGCTTCCTTATTTAATCAGAAAGGAATTTCATCTACACTCTGACCCGTCTCTGGACGGGGCTTTTTTATTGGGAGGCTTTCGACAGAATCACGACCGTGAGCTGGGTATATCTCGTTCGTATGTATCCCATATCGAAAAGCGAGCGTTGATGAAGTTGTTGAAGATAAAAGGTAAGGGAATAAAGGAAAATCACTTGGAAAAATCACCAGTGAGAGAGGCATTCTTTCAGCCAGCCGTCTTACGGGTGATTGCTGTGCGAATAACTCAAGTATGATTGTATCCGCACAGAGTTTTTCAAGAGGAACGATAACTATCCTTCCCATCTATGGTTTTTTGTCTGAAGTAAAGAAACAGAGGAAAAGCAAATGATAGCCCAATAGTTAAAGTTGCGACTATGTAAATCCACCAATGCTTAATGTGATGCTTTCGAACTTCTTGAAAAAGGAATACCCAGAAAATTAGGCATGAGATAAGAAAATCGGTTGCAAAAAACGAAGAAATGTCGTTTGCAAAAAGTTCCGATGTAAAGAGCTTGATATCTAATCCATTTGCACGAAGGAACGGAATGAAATAACTGTAAGGCAAGACAGCTCCCAAAATTGCCAGTAATAAATATAGGTTTTTCATTCTTTACCTCCCCCTTTATTTTTGGGGATATTATACAGTCAATAAAGAGTCAACTTCAATTCGTTTTAGAGTTATTTTTTTGCAATTTAGGGAATGTTCGCATTGCTCAAAATACTAAATACCATGGTGAACAATTATGTAGTTAACATGAAAAGCCTTGAAGGGATCCAACGAAGAGAGTATGAACAAAATGTGTACTTAGTCAATAACGAAGAAATCATCAGGGAAATAGAGAGCGGCAAAACTATCTTGCAGCCCTGGTAGAATGCGAATGCATGCTTGCTGGAGATTGGTTGGGTGTGGATTTTGATGTCCATATTTAATCTCTGAAAAAATGTTATTGGGTACAAAGGGTTCTGTATGTGGAATTCGGTTCTCAAGAACATCAATTAACCTTTGGATGTCTTCTTTCGTAGCAGGTTGCTTTTCCAATTTAAGTTGATATCCTAAGTTCCCACTAACTTCAATTGTAGCCCACTCAACATCAGAGATACTTGAGATTCCAGCTTGCCGTAGTCTCATTTCAAGCTTATCAGCTGTTAGCCTGAGTTTGCGCATGTTACTTTCAACCAATTGCCCATTTTCAATTACATGAACTGCCTTGCCCGTAATAAAAGTTTCGAATCCGTTAGACTTAATCTCCAGGTATTCCATCAACATCATGACCACGACCAAAACTGCTGCTAATAGAAAAGTTTAATACCTCCGCATTCATGATGGTATAGGTTGCCCAATTGGCAGGAAGAATTTTTAAACCACACGATTTACTAAAAGGGGGGAAGACGATGAAAGTATGTAGCAAGGAGACGAGTAGGCAACAAAACAATCGAAACGATAACGGCAGGCAATGAAAGAGGCGCTAAGCTTTTATACGCTTAGCGCCACTAGGGTTAGTTATTTCAGTACATTCAAAGCACGTCGTAGCTTCTTTGCAAACTCTATGGGGGGTTCAACGGATTCAATATGCAAATACATGAGACGTGGCTTATCAAAGAGCCAGTGATTGTGCAGGGCAGAAACGATAAACCCTTCCTTACGAACAGCGTCAATAAATTTTTGGACTTCGTTTTGCAGGAGTGTAAATTCCCCCGTATTCAAGGTATTTCCTTCTTTATCGAGGGATTCAATGGTAATTTCATGCTCAGTATCATATGGTTTGCCCAAGATTGTTGCATTGAGATTACGCTGAATCGTGATAGAACAAGTATCATTTGACATGCCTGTCCCACCCAGAATTTTGGCTATACGATCGCATAAACTTTTCGGTATCTTCAAGTGTGATCCTCCTTTTCTTGATTTAATGCATTCTATGTAGAAGAGAATAAGAGGTTCTGGACAGAGGTAAAAAAGGGTGCATGTACAAGTGAAATGATAATAGCAATGGGATTACTACATTAATTGCTATTGGAGAAAAGGAATTTGAGACGCGTAGCTGGGGAAGAAGGTATCGAGGAGAAATATCTTAGCTAATCAGGGGTAAAAGATATCAATCCTTTATCTTGAAATGGGTTTGACCAAGGACAGGTATTACGAAAGAAAAAAGATGCTATACGTCAAATTGCTCTGGCACTCGGGATGATCTGAGTGTTTTTTTTATGGCAGAAAGACCGAAAAAAACCTAGATAAAACCCTGAGAAAATCGGGGATAAAAGGCAGGGCGATTTAAAATGGTGCAATCGGTAATTTTGAGTCAAGAGCAAGCGAAAGTAGTATTTCGGAGATACCGTCTATCCCTTACAATAGCGTACCTGAGCGAATTCATGGTGATGAAGAATGTGAACTTACGAACGGGGGACATTCTGAGCAGAGTAAGTTCTTGGCTCGAGTCGGAGACCTTTGCCGAAAAAAATCCTGGAATAATTTTAAAAAATACACTTGTACTATTTAAGGGCGCGTGTTACGATGTTTTTGTAAAAAATGGTAGGAGATGGAAAAAGAAAAAGTTCTCTGTAACATTTGAATGTCGGCAACCAAGTCCACTCCCCCGTTAACTTGCTTCTCTTCTGAGGGCGGGTAAAAATAAGAAATAGAAGGAGTGTTTTTCGATGAAAAAGTTTCTGACTAGTTTAGCAACATTGGCACTATTGACTTCAGCTGTACCTGCATTTGCACAGGAGGGACAGCAATCACCTGCACTTTCTGCAAGCGCTAAATATTCACCATCAAAAATATCTTCTAACGAAGATGAAAAGTATGAAGATATGTTTCAAGACATTGGGGTGAAGTTTAATTATATTCCAGGTGCAGATAGATATAAGTGGGTTCGGTACAATGTAACCGATGGATACGAGGATATGACTGGTACTTCTTACACTACTAGCTCAAAAATTTATAGTTTGAGAATTGGAAAACTATACAGAATACATGCTTATGCTGTAGACGAAAACAATAGAGTACTCGCAGTATCAGCTCCGGTGGAAATTAGAGGGGAAAAAGGTTGGGATACGGTTATTAATTTTTGGTTAAAATAATTGCTAACTGAATATATAGACATAAAAGCACCCACGCGGTGCTTTTTTTTTGCAAAATTAGCTCATTAAGCAAAGGTTCCAGTCCTAGCCTCTTGTTCTGTACTTCTCATATTTCGAATACGCCGATCCTGTCACAATGTGCAGATTTATCTTCTGCACCACCTCTTATAACCTGTGGCCGCAATAGGTATAAGGATTGGCTTGCGGCGGAGACTTCTGCCCGGAGGTTGGATATCTTCGGGGAATTATGGGTGTGATGTAACTTTATTCAAGAAAGGTGCGTCTAACAAATGTATTTTGCAAACACCCGTGAATCAAATTCCGATACCCTTGCCCCAATGAGGAGGTAACAAATACATGAAAAAGGTTGTGTTTATCGCTGCAATCGCAGCCGTTCTGTCTGTCGGGCAGATCGCCTATCCAATTCAAGAGGCAGCAGCGGCAACGGTGGCCTCTTATCGCATTGCCTACAAAATGCCAACGGTCAATACACTGGAAGAAAAAGAAGTTTTTCATTATCTCCTAAAAGGAGCGCTCAAGATCAAAAATCCGCATCCGGCCAGCATCTTGGACAAAAACAGAAGAGACCTCACGGAAATCGTCGGCGATCTAAACGGTACAGACACGCCGCGCGGTTTCATGATCGATGAATTCAGCGTCTCTAAAGATGGGTATTTACTTGCCCTGTACAATGAGATCGGGATATTGGATCCCGTCTATCCCCAAGGATATGATCCGGCTGCCATCAGCAAGCAAATATTGGACCAGCAAGCATCTGGTCAATGGGGAGGCGAGTTGCGGCAAAAGCGGGGGGAAATAGAATTAAAAGCGCGGATAAACGCACTTGTCCAGGCGGGGTACGTACAGCCTGAGGAACTGAAAGATCAGCGGCTTACGAAGCAATTTGTTGCGGAGACGTTGTACCGCATGTACAAGAAAGCGAGGCCTTATAAGGGGAGTGTAGCTCCCAAGGACAGCCAAAGTGAAGCGGTTCGCTGGGCAATAGAGGTGGGAGTGCCGGGATTCCAGGTCGATGCAAAAGGGTATGTGTATCCGCAGTCACAGCCGTACTACACAAATATGCTCGACTTCATCCATCTGTTTTTGCCTAGTAAAAAAACGGCGACTGGATGGGAGTATTTTCAATACGAAGTCAATCAGGACTTATTGCTAGAGGCTGTGCATAACTCTTCAGGCGAATTGTTGCATATCAACAACAAGCCGCTGTCTTCCCTACCTAACTATGTGATGCTATCTGATCTTCCAGAGAAGAAAAAAGCCGAAGCACAGCTCAGCGCCTCTCTTGCACCAAAAGTAATAGAGATGGTGGAACAGGTCCGGCGAGAAGTCCAAAAACCGCGCGTGTGGGACTGGCGAACAGACGTAATCCGGCATCCTTCCTTCACCAAACTTGTGAGTGAGTACCGGAAAACGAAGAGCCAAAAAGCGCTGAATCAGGTATATCAAACAGTCAAGGCCCGCTACAATTTATTCGACCGGCAGGACTCGCCGCAGGTCATGAAAAGCGTCCTGGACCATATTCGGTGAGCTTACGACGCATCTATAAACTTTATGTAAAACATTATGATCTGTACCATTATCAAACAAAAGCACCCGTGTGGTGCTTTTTTTATGTTTCCTTCCTACTTTTTACAAGCCGTATGAGCGGAGGAGGATGGACAAAAAAAGACCCACCCTATAGCACATTCACTATGGGTGGGAGTGGGAAGTGTTACCCTGCCTATGGCTCACTCTTTAGGGATTCGATCCAGTCAGCATGACAGGTATCGCATAATAGTTCATCGCGATCCTGCTTACCTTGGAAAAACGTGATTTGGCGAACGCTGTCGGTTTCACGTTCACAGTAATAACAGCGATATTTCCCCAATTCGTTCCCTCCTTGAAGAGTTTTTCAAGAGTAACGATAGTTATCTTCTCCATCTATGGTGTAATCTAACACACTTGGGATTTTTCAAATGATCACAAACTCACGGTTTAACGACGCTTTTTAACTTTCTCGGGAGTCTTGTTAAATGTAAAAAGGGAGAGGGATAAGATGTTGAGAGGCAAATTTAAAAATACTCTGTTATGTGCTGTTGCTGCTTCCGCTTTAACAATTGGTACTCAAGCTGCATTTGCGAGTGATAGCACACAGAATTCGATCCAGAAACTCAATCAAAAGAAAGTCCAGGCCAATGCCCAAGGTCAGGTTCTTATTTCTTTTGATATTTCTAGAGTAGATCGTTGGCACAACTCAGAAACATTTACGGTAGACTCTACAAAATCAGTAAAGTTGAAAGTCAATACAGCTAATATCATTTGGGCTCCGGTTTATCCAGATTCAAAGGTAAGTATTATTAGACTCGGTGACAGAAAAAGTGTGTCTATGTCGATAGTGGCAAGAGATTATAAGGAGGAGGACTTTATTCTGGAGCCCGGGACATATTACCTGGAGTTTGCTAATTATGCAAGCGTTCCGGTTTATATGAGGGGTTCGGTAGTTGAAAATTAATTTTGGGTGACTTGGAGTATGCCAGCATGTTCACTCAGCAACAGGGGAAATTTACTACACTGATGAAGTGCTTCGTCGGTCGAGTGAGCGACTGGGCTGCATATTGGATCAATGTAGAGGACCTCGTGAGTGTAGTGAAGTAATTGCAAATAAATGAGCTTAAAAAACAAAGGAGGCATGTTGTTTGGACACGTCCCCTTTGTTTTTTAATTGTTTTGAAGTTGTTTTTTTCTAAATGTAAGTACTAAGTCAATCAATAGTCCAAACAAGAAGTAAGTAATGACATGCAGTAGATACCCAGTAGGAAGAATGGTACTATTAGCATCCTGATGCACTTCCATTATCCAATGTTTGAACGATTCCATATAAACGATTTCATTGAGGATGGGGTTTGTCACCATAAATAAGATGTGTTTCGTATCATTCGCTAAAAAATCGAATAGGCAAATCAAAATACTGACCAAAGTTAGCCAAAGACTGAACTTTTTAAGCAGGATCATTTTGTTCTCACTCCTAAATATGGATTCGGATCTTTCGGACTATGGTCATGACATATCACTTTCGTGCGTGTACCAGCATCTTATTACACCGACATGTTAGAAAGCAGGTTTTAAACAAGTAAGTGCAGACGATGTCTTAAAAATGAACGAAATAGTTTTGGATATTTTGATACGTTCATTGATTTGTTGCCGAATACAGGAAACTGGACGAAAGTTAAAAAGCTACTTCAGACTGACTATGTGAGCCAATAACCATCTTGAATCATGAGTCGTTTTTTTTATTGGCACGTTCTTCTCATGTTCACAGGCTAAGACATGCTATTTATCAGCAAAAAAGAAGCGACTTCCAAGAAGAAATTGGGGACTAGTCGTGAAACAAAAGAGAGAATCATTCGTCAAAGTAAGTGGGGAAATTACATATATTTACATGTAGAAATGCTGTAGTATTCTACTTTTTTAACAAAATAGAAACGGAGGAAGTCTCCGTACGCTGGATCCAAACTCTTATTACATGGTTGATATGAGTTCATGTAAAAAAGAAATGGGAAGGACGAAAAATGAAATGAAGAAAAATAGACAATTTATATTATCAACACTAATAGTAGGTTTTCTTTTTGGCGGGGGCTATCTATTTTTAGATTCTTATAAAATCCAAACGATTCGTGCTTACGACCAAACATCTCATAAACCAGCAAAAAGTGATAAGCAGACTATAAAAAAAGTAGATGTATTGGGAGAGGTCGTAGAGGACTTCGACAGTATACAAAAGCTTAATGAAAGCGCTGAAGTGATTGCCAAGGTTGAAATCAATGTATCGGAGAGCTTCCAGTATAAAAACGTCGTATTTACCCTTAGTGATGCAAAAGTCAAACATGTGTATAAGGGTGATGTAGAGCCGGAAAATGTGATCAAAATACTAGAGACCGGCGGATATAAAGATCGAACAGAGTATACTTTTGAAGGTAATGAGGTATTCGAAACAGGTGAAAAAGCGTACGTATACTTAGAAATATGAAGGTCCCGTTGCCAAAGATGCGTACGTAATTAAAGGGGTTTATCAAGGGAAATTCCTCGAAGAAGAAGGTGAATTGCAGTCTCCTAATGGAGTGGCCAAAGGATTGCAGGTAAATAACGAAAGTCAATTACAACTTGATTAAAATTAATGACATTAGACACGTTCCCCCCGCAAAATCGAGAGGGAAAGTGTTTTAATCCTGCAAACCTACTTAATTTTTCCGTATATGATTGCAGCAATTGTAACAGACAATTTAACAGTCGTGTATATAGGAGGACACCGTGACCTGCACAAACATCACAACAAAGCCAGTAATGGTTGGCAGTCCAAAAACGATATGTTCGAATGGAATCTAAAAATAGCTAACCCGTCTCTGTTTTAAGGAGACGGGTATTTTACTGTGAAGTGTTTATTCGTATCAATGCAAGTTCACAAAATAGAGACCTTATTTGTCCAAGATTTCAACCTTGGTTCCATCTGGAAAATCCTCAAGTTGATTGGAAATCCACGATCCAGCTCCGCGATTATCTGAAGGAGATATGTATTCGATATGTGCCCCTGTTCCACCCTCAGCACACATCGCCATCGGCCATTCGTCTCGATCGAACCCCTTTTTTGTAGGTATGCCTTTGAGTGATTCTTCGCGATTTTCATGTGCTCCACTGCGGTCAATTGTGCATACAGCTGACTTCCCAGAGGCAACCGCTTCTTTAATATGCTTTGCAGTCTGAGGGTATCGATCAGACGGAAAAACAATCGTATGGTCTACGTTCCCGTTGCTGACTGTTTTGTTCTCTATTGGAACAAGCCCAAAGAAATAGGCGGCGCCGATCATTAACGCCACAATCAACACCAGCATTTTTTTCTGTGTCATGCTTTTGTCCTCCAATGTAAGTTCTTTATCAATAATAACACCGCCAAACATTATATCGAAGCGTTGTGAATGCTTAAAACCCTCTGTTAACCTTTATCAGAGGTGGGAAGTGTTATGGTTACTTGAGTTATCGTGTGTACTTTTCATTAAGGAAAAAGCTTATTCAAAAAACAGATAAAGACGTATGGTGAATGAAATCACCTTAATCGACGTCCTTGGCATGGAAACCCACGAAGTGGTAGACGCTGTGCAGCTCAAACTGGGGTCCAATAAAAGTGCGCAGAACTCCATCGTCAACGTGGAGTTATTTAAAGGGGGTCCGATCACCGTGGGGATTACAAAAACAGGAGCAGCAGATTTTACGAAAGAAGTTAACACGGGGGAATCGATCAAAGAATCGATAAATACAAAAGAAGGCATAGATTACACGAAGTATATTCGCTTGTTGTATCGGTTCGAAGAGGATATGGCAGAAGATGTCGCGCGTTTTTTGGAGCGAGGAAAGTTAGCACCCGAACAATATGTGGGGATTACCGGTGAAGGATACGAAGCATCCGTAGTTGATCAGCAGGTTGTCGGATAGTCAAACGGATGCTTGAAATAAACTTTGTAATTGATCAAATCCCAAGGAACAATACTTGAAACATCTTGCTGAATAAAAGGAAATGGCGCTCCCATAAGTACATGGTCAAGTTGCTTAACGTCAGTAATGGTGACTGGAAAAATAAGTGGAGTGAAAGCGACTAAATCACAAGAAAACCTTGTGAATAGTATTTCAACAAAAAAGTTATTTTGTAGCGGTGACATAAAACATCTCTGCCAACACGAAAACCTGAAAAGCAGCTACACCAAACAGAGCAAAGGCCATCTTACGGTTTTTCTTCAGTTCAAATGATCCTAAAGAAGCCATGACAACGGCAAGGCATATCATCGTTACTATTCTTAAAAAAGCCACATGTGTAAAAATATTCACTACTGCAATAGAGAAGGCAACGACTGAAAAGATATGGAACCAAAGAGGTCTATTTTTCATAAAGGATCACCAACAATTCCCTTTTTACAACAATTTTAACAGATAGACTGATTAAGTCCACTTAACACAGGGGTAATTATAAATTTTGTCATGGTGAATGCCATTAGACCGATCCATTTAGCAGGTGGATCTGGAAACATAGAAAAATGAAAATGTCAAAGAGAATGGTGATAAGAAAAACTCCCTAATAAGCAGGGAGTGGTAATAGTACAACCAATGCTGGTTAGCATGGTGTTTATTGGAGCAGGCTCACATTACATCTCGCGTTCCGGACACCACCAACCGCACCCATGACGCATGCAAATCCAGATACACCCTCCAGCTTGAGCTGGATAATAAGATGAATATTGCACCAATTGACCATTTACTTTCTTGTATTTCTTAGAATTAGCTTTCTTTTTTTTCATGGGATATGTCCTCCTTTAGGATGGGTCTAAAATAAGGTATTAACATAATTTTCCTTTTGACTGTACGAGTGTTCTCAAGTGACAAAAATGGACGGAATAAACCGTTTTAAGTAATTTGGATCTTTGTAGTAACGGGCATTATGTATTCATATTTGGTACCCAGATTTTCTTAGTTAATAATACAATGAGGCACCATCCTGTCTGATAGGAGGTGCCTCTTCGTGTTTTTTGGTATATTCCATCACTTCAAACCAGGCTAATTGAATCGTATACTTTCCCGCTCCTGTTTTTAGGAGACGGGTTCAAAAGTATCCTATATATCGAAAAGCGAGCGTTAAAGACGTGCTCGTAAGATACACTTTTCATTAATTGACAAGCTTACGGGTGAATTTTATTTAGATTGAAGATGTTCCTCTTGTTTCACTACTTTGCGTGTGTAAGGGATACTTCAAAGGCATCTAAAATCTCTAAAAAATGCGAGGCTTCTCTAAATACATGGTCAGCGAGCAATGGGGGGATTATGCTCTTAATTTTGCATTCCTCAATGAGATCACGAGCTGTTTTTTTGAAGTCACGCAATTGGCGGACAGATACACGATTTTGATCGACAAATTGATTCAGTAGCGGCTTCGTTTGAGACTGGGGACGCATGGAATCAAGATCCTGAGCTTGGAACAATAAGTGATCAAAATCATGGCTGAATTCTCTAGCTTGATCCACTAGCTTTCTTTCGGAAGGATCGAGCAAATGGTTAATAAATTTCGCATGGTCAGCCATGATTCGTAGGAAAAAGACATTTTCATTAATCACCGCATCTGGTAAGGGATCAAGGTTTCCCGTATTCAATTGTTCTAATCGATTCCGAAAATAGGCAGCTTCCCTGCTCACATGATCGACCAACAGCGGAAAGTTGTTACCACCGATTTTGCAATGAATAATAAGTCCGAGTACTTTGCGTTTGAAAGCCCAAATATAGGAAACGGCATTGTGAACAAGCTGATTAAAGTCATAGATTCGTTGAGGGTCGATGTCAGAAGAAAAGGCAAGTGATTGGTTTTCAATTTCTTCAAAAATACTGTAAAAGCGATTCGCTTCTTCAATCAATTTTGTGTCTTCGCAGTTAAAGCCCAATTTGAGAAACAGGGAGTGTTCTTTCATGATACGAGACCAAAAACGTATTTCCTCTAATGATCGATCAACAAAAACATTTGTCATGTAGTACCTCCGGATAGGATTTGAGCAGTTCATAGCCCATTTTCCACTTTTGATCACACATAATGTATGTCTATGCGTTTACCCAGTTTCGTGAATGGGCAGGAGCACAGAATTAAAAAAATTCTGGTGTTTTCTGGCTTGTCCCACGAAAAAAACTCCCTGTAACGGGAGTTTTCCATGTCAAAAACGACGCATCGAATGCATTTGCGTTCTGTGGTGATGGGCCCTCATGCGATGGAAGTGTTCTCTTTCTCGAAAGGTATGATGACGCAGTCGATCATGACGATGTTCAAAAGCTAGAGAGCGAAAACGTTCTGCTTGCCGCATGTGGTGATGCATACGCTGTCTATGATGCTCAATTGGATCCATGACACTACCCCCTTAACGTTGGTACTAATAGGATATGAGGACAGCTTCCTGCTTGCTTATGCATAAGTGGATATCGTAAAGAAAGAATGAAAAAGAGGCGTAAAGCCTTTCGCTTTCGCCTGGTGATGAACAAGGTTAATCTTTTACTCGATTCGCGGTCTGGTGGGGAAACAGTCTGGTGACGGCACGTCGGAAACCTCAGATAGCTTCATCAAATAGTAGCATTCTTCTCGAGACATATGGTCGGCCATGAGCGGGGATAAAACTCCAAGCAATTCATCACGCATCCGCATCTCTTCCAATTCATGCAAAAATACCTGAAAAAGCTTCATTTCCATTTCTGCTTGATGGTTAAAACGGCGTAATGCCGGGAAGTTATTCAAGTTTGTTCGGAGATACCCGGCTAATTCCACCGCTTTTAGGTAAAAATGCTCGAACTGTTTGGTAAATTGTTCACTTTTAAGCTGATAGTCTTTTTCCACCATGTCCAAAAGGGAAGTGATGGTGGCTGCATGCCCGACCGCATCGGATAGCCACAAAAGATGGAGCTCTACCGGGTGATTGGCAGGTGGCAAGCCTCCGGAGAGAAAAGCATGCAAAATTCGTTCATACTCTTCTAGTTCATTGACCATGTGGTTCATAAACGTTGGGGGAAGACTGATCGATATTGTACTGATGAGGTGCCTTTCCAGAATGTGGAGTTTAAAATCACGCAGTTGTTGCGTGAGTTCACTTGCCTGCTGGTTGAGTGTGTGCAGTTCATCGGAAGACAGCTTCTGCCTGGCGTTATCCAGCAAGTTATCGAATGACATGATATAGTATACGGATCTTTCAATTTCCTGCTCTTCATTCGGAGCGAGTGATTGAAAAATAAAGCGGGCATGATCGCCCAGAATTTGTAGCCAGAAACGATGCTCAAACAACATACTTTCTCTTAAAGGTTCATTCACTGTTGTTCCCTCCTTACTCCCCATCAAGATATGTAAAAGCGCCCAGAAGTGTGTGACGGATTGACCTTGACTCCCAAATGGACATAAATGGTAAAATACTTGTAGGAGGAGCAGCGGTAAGGGGGGAGAAAATGAAGAGACCAATCAAAAATATACCAAAGACAGGCAGCGAATGGCTATGGGATGTAGTTGGTTGTTTATTTTTCGTAGGATCACTATTCTTTTTAGTCATTGTATGGAATAAGCTTCCTGACGAGGTGCCTGCCCATTATAATGCTTTGGGGGAAGTAGATCGCTGGGGCTCAAAATGGGAACTGCTTCTTTTACCCGGGATTGGCGTCTTTATTGTTTTCCTCATGAAGGTACTCGAAAAACATCCAGAGCTCCATAACTATCCGGCACGCTTCTCTGAATCGAATGCCGAGCAGTTTTATTTGCACAGTCGAAAAATCGTGAACCAAATAAAAAATAGTTGCTTAATCATTTTTTCCGTAATCCTGTTGGAGTCAGTTTCTATTGCTCAAGGATGGGGAGGCGGCTTTGGGAAGTGGTTTCTGCCGATCACCATCATTGGGATGATCGTTCTGCTTGTAATAGGAATCGTGAAACAAAAAAAGATTCAATGAGAAGCATGAGCGAGGGGGCCTTCTAACGGAAAGGGCCTCTTCTTGGTTTGAAACGAAAATGATGAGGACATATGTCCTTCCCTATCTACCTTGCCATCCTTTTTAATTAGGAACAGATTAGTGTGAGGTGAGAGGATGAAAGGAATTATTTTTGCTATTTTGGGCGGTGTTTTCATTACCTTGCAAGGTGTAGCGAACGCAAGAATCAGTCAAGATATTGGTACTTGGCAGACCGCGACACTTACGCAGTTAACGGGCTTCCTCACGGCTTTAGTACTCCTGTTGTTTTTTCGAGACGGAAAATGGCAGGCATACAGGCGAGTGAAACCGTTATATTTGACAGGTGGGGCATTCGCTGCGTTTATCATTTTTAGCAATGTTACGGCTATCCAGCATATCGGGGTAACCATGACGATTTCAGCTCTCTTGATTGCGCAGTTAAGTCTGACTTTTCTCATTGATAGCAATGGGTGGTTTGGTGTCGATCAACAAAAGATGAGGCTGCCGCATTTTATCGGGATCGGGATGATGATTCTGGGTGTGCTGATTCTGAGGGTCTGATAGCGAGAGGATGAAACAGAGGGATGAAGGAAATCGAAAATCGTGAGCTTTTGCAACAATATCTCCATGACCATCAGTTAGCGACTGTCTTTCATGAGCCTTTTCTGCCGCATTTGTCCTTGTACCAATTTGATCAAGGAGAGCTCATTTGTGCCCAGGGTGAAGCGACCTGTCACCTGTATGTTTTGGTGAAGGGCAAAGTAAAGATTTTTACGACTTCCCCTGAAGGAAAAACACTGATCCTTTCTTTTAAAAAGCCGCTTGAAGTGATCGGAGATATTGAGTATGTCAGAGGGATTTCTTATCTTAATTCGGTTGAAGCGGCCTCGTCTGTTCAGATGATCGGGATTCATTATCGCTGGTTGAAAAAATACGGGACAGACTACGCTCCACTCCTGCAATTTTTACTGCAAATCATTACGAATAAATTTTGTGTGAAGTCCAATACATTAAGCATCAACCTTCTGTACCCAGTAGAAGTACGTTTCGCTCGTTATTTGTTGTCCGTTTCGATAGAGGAGTGGAATCCTGCCAACAAAGAGCAGATCCGTACAAGCAATCTCTTGGATGCAGCGAATATGATTGGAACGAGCTACAGACATTTGAATCGGGTCATTCAACAGTTCTGCAAGGAGGGACTGATTGAGCGTGCCAATGGATTCCTTCTGATCAAGGATAGGGAAGGTTTAGCTAAAATGGCGAGCGAGACTCCGAACGAATAAGGAGACAGGAGTGTCAAAATCATGGTAGTCGGGCTATTCTTCGCGTTACTGGCTGGCTTGTTGGTCAGCCTGCAAAATATTTTCAACAGGAAAGTAAGTGAACAGGCAGGAACGTGGTCTACGACGACTCTCGTGCTTGGGATGGGATTTCTGTCGTCTTTGACGATGGGTCTTATTTTTGAAGGCGATCAGTTGTTTTCGTTTCGAGCTATGCAGACGTGGTACTGGTTCAGTGGCATGATCGGCGTTGGGGTGGTCTTTTGCCTGGTACAAGGAATGAGACTGCTTGGCTCAACGTATGCTATTTCTATTGTTCTCACTGCCCAGCTCGGTTTTGCTTTGTGGTCGGATTCAATCGGCTGGCTAGGGTTGGTTCAAGTGCCGATGACATTTACGCAATTGTTTGGAGTTTTGGTCATTGTCGGGGGTGTCATTGTATTTAAACTAGGTGGCGAATGGCAACAGAAACGCTCCATAAGTAAGATGTAAATTTATTATTGACTTAATTTTAAACGTCATGTTAAAATAAAAAATTTTAAATTCGATTTTTATGTTATAATGGATATAGATTGCTTTGAAGGAGGTGGACGTATGTTTCAAGTTGGAGACAAGGTTTTTTATCCGATGCACGGGGCAGGCGTAATCGAGGCGATGGAGGAGAAAGAGTTTCTGGGTGAAAAACACCTCTATTATGTGCTCAACATGATGCTGAAAGAGTTAAACATCATGGTCCCGGTTGAAAAGATGTCCGCTCTGGGTATTCGAAAGGTGGTCGAAGCCAACATTCTCGAGAATGTTTTGGCCGCCATACGAGAGGGGCAACGCGACACCGCCTTGAATGCAGCGCAGCGCTACAAGCTTCATACAGAAAAAATGAAGAGTGGCGATATTTACGAGCAATCTGAGGTCATCCGCGATTTGTTTGGAATGAGTAAAGAAAAAGTATTGGGAACGAGTGACAAAGTGATGCTGGATAATGCGCAGCAGCTCTTCATTAGTGAGATTGAACTGGTAAAAGACGTAGATACGGAACAGGCAACAGAAATGCTAAAGCAAGCTATTTGCCCAGAAGAAATGTCTGAGATTGTCCCATAAATGCCATACAAGGGAAGTAAGGGGAGTGATTGTTATTGCAATCGCCCCCCTTTTTTGTATATCCGTCAGAGCAACAGGCCACGATCCAGGGTAAATTCTTGGCGACTGGCAAACTGGTGGTATCCAGCACGTAAAAAGGCTTTGGCCATTGGCGTGTTTTTTATATCGGTATCCGCGCGGATGTAAGTTTCGCCAGCTTGTACAAGAACGTCTGTGGCCTGTTTCAGCAATTGATCAATATAACCGTGTCCTCTTTGCTCGGGGAGAACACCGATGTATCCAATCGTAGCAAAGGTAGGGCTGACCGTAGGCATCAAAAATCCAATGAGCTCATTTTTTGCCGTATAGGCAAGTTGCCACCATTCCGGCTCGTATTTCATTTGTTGCAAATCTTGGAACATCTCCTGTGCCTGGGCTCGAGGGCCTTTTTTCAAGCGCTCCTCTGTTATTTGTTGATCATGGGTGAATTGCGAGACACGCAAGATGGCATCCACAAATGCAGCCTCGCCAACCTCAGGAAGAGTGCGGTACACAATCGGATCATGCGTTTTGTTTGACGGTATAGCAGTTGCCTCAATCGGAGCATGCCATTCGAATCGGTTTGTTTCCCGGCTAATCCGAAAGCCAAGCGCGTCCAGAACATTTCTTTGCTCTTGGTGATCCGTTTGCCATTGGGGAGAGGAGGAAGGTGAATCCAGAACATAGCCGATTTTCTCCGTGAGGTTTCCTGCCATGAGTGTGAAGACTTCGCGTAAGAAATGAGCTGCGAGCGAAGGGCATTCTGTCTCTTTCCATGGAAGCTCCCACAATACCAAATCAGTCGCTTGCTTACTGCCAGGCAATGTCCAGAAAGCAAGACGACCAGCGATCTCACCTTGTACCTCCAGAACGAAGCACCAGTCCTGACGCATGGCTCCTTGTGCGAACATTTTATCGAGGTAAGCAGCGATATCATCCCGCACGGATGCAGGGTGATCCGGGAAGGCTAGAAATGCAGGTAAATCCTCCGGGTGGATACGGCGAACGGTGGTCAAGCAGTCATCTCTCCTTTGTAACCATCTAAAGTGAAATGGTTAGTTACAAGTGGATTTTACCAAAATGTTCTGTCAATCGTCAATCGTCGCCTATGTAGAAAAGAGGAAGGGTAGGGAGCATCCTGCCGGCTCCCTCGTTTGCTCCTGTTGTTATTCAATCAATACGCCCCGCGCCCTACCTATGATGCGGGTGGCGCGACTCCATAGCAACTGGAGCTTTTTTCTCTGCAGGGGGCGCACATACAGATCAGGGCTTTTCAGGTAGGAACGCATGGGGATGACGCGAAAGCATACACGTCCTTGACTTACATACCGTTGCGAAAACGTCGGAATGACCGAAATTTGCTCGAGTGAAACCTGATTCCTCTCATCTTTTTCGACGGTAAATCGCAGGATTGCTCCGCACTGGGATTGATCAAACGAGAGCATTTTCTCTGATGTAAAATTGCCCAAAGAATACGCGACTAGTGTTTGTCTCTTTGTCCCGTGAGGAGTCATGATACTCGGGGTGACGACAGGCTGCAGAACATGTGGGTGAGCCCCGAGGATGACATCAGCACCGTTGTCGAGCAGGCTTTGTACGAGCTGACGCTGGCGAGTCGTTGGAGTATAGCGGAATTCAATCCCAAAATGAAGGGAGATGATCACAACATCGACGTGAGGACGAACTTTTCTCAGGTCGGATAATATTGTGTCAAGATGAAGCAGTCGGACGATCCATGGTGTATGAGCGGGGATCACCTGCTTGTTTGTCCCGTAGGTGTAAGCAAGCAGGGCGATGCGAATGCCGTTTACCTCCTTGATCAGGTAGGTATTTGCCTCCTCAAGGCTTCGATAGGTTCCGGTATGGGCAAGCTTGTATCGATCCAAAACATCAAGGGTTCGGCATAGTCCGGTTACTCCGCCATCCAGACAGTGATTATTCACTGTAGTCAATACGTCAAATCCAGATGCTTTCAAGTCCCGAGCCAATTCATCTGGACAGTTGAAGCGAGGGTAACCGGTTCGTGCCGAACCGATTTGATAGGGCTGTGTTTTCCCGGAAAAAGTGGTTTCTAAATTGCCTATTGTGAGATCTGCCGCTGAGAGAATCGGTGTCACGGGGTGAAACATATCTGTAAAAGTGAATTGATCTGTACCAGGCAGTCTGGCAGTTGCCACCTGCTCTTTCCACATCAGGATGTCGCCTACAGCGGCGATGGTGGCCTTCTTTTTCATGCGCTTCACCTCCCCTCCTACTCTATTCCAGAAGTCGTCCGTCTGATTTGGATAGTAGCGGAACGTTTTCATAGATAATGGTCTATACAGGCTGTCTATGTCGTTCATACAATAGGAAAGCTGATCGAGAGAAGAAGAACGAGGCAAAGGGGTGATACCCGTGAAAAAGAAGAGAAGAGCTGTAGCACCTGTAAAGACGCTGATTCTCGACAAGCCAGTTATTGCTGTGACGGGAAGCGCAGGGAAGACCACGACAAAAGAAATGATCTACACCATCCTGAATCTGCGCATGCCCACATATAAATCGATGTACAACAAGAACTTCCTGGGAAATACAAGAGCGCATACCAAAAGAATTCGGGACGAGCACAAGGCCGTTGTGCTTGAGTATGGAATTTATCGAAGCGGTCATTTGCGACAGCACTGCAAAATCATCCAGCCGTCGATGGGAGTCATCACGAATATTGGCACGGCTCATATCGGAAATTTTGGCGGAGATGCCAGACGGCTGGCATTAGCAAAAACGGAGTTAATTCGCCATATGAAACCCACGGGAACCATTTTTCTGAATTGGGATTGTCCTTATTCTCGCGAGTTTATTCAACAGCCTTACCTAGGGTCGTTCACGGGAAAAATCGTGACATTTGGCAAGGAGCAGAAGGCGGACTATAAGGCGGGGCGAACGAAAATAGAAGGCAATGGGTTTCGATTCGAATGTTCTTTGCGTGGAGAAAAGGAGTCATTTTTTGTTCCTATTCCTGGCGAGCATAATTTATACAACGCATTGGCTGCTATCGCAGTTGCACATACGATGGGGATTCCCGTCGATGACATTCGTCGCGGGTTGAGTCAGTTTCGCGGACAGCGAAAACGCCTTACCAGCTATCGGCTCGCGAATAACATTCAGGTGCTGGATGATACCTTTAGCTCGAATCCGGATGCGGCCAAGGCAGCGATTGATGTGCTAAGCCAGGTCGGGCATACCACAAAGATCGCCGTGCTCGCCAGCATGCTGGAAATGGGCAAATACGACGTAAAAGGTCATGAGGATGTCGGGAAATATTTGAGTCAAAAAAATGTAGACTATTTATATACGCTGGGAAGTAGTGCTAGGTATATTGCAAGAGCAGCGATTCGCTCTGGATTTCCGGCAAATCGGGTGAGGCATTGCTTGAGTAAGGCAGGCTTGCATCGGCGTCTAGCAAGACAGCTGAAGCCAAATACAGCCTTTCTCGTAAAAGGTTCAAATCGGTTGAAAATGGGAGAGACTGTACAATTTTTGTGCAGGGTAACTGCCAATCAAAGCATTGGGAAAGAGTGAATGCGGGGGCTGACAAGGATTTATAAACAGGCTATTGCGGAAAAAATAGGTGAATGACGGCGGGCAAACGCACATACCATCTGTGCGTTTGCTGCATTTCCTATAGGGAGACTAGTAGGAGGTGACACGTCATGTCATATCAATTTCCCCCTGGCGGCCGAGATGGTTCCCCAGGTTTTCCAGGCTCCCCTGGTTCCCCCGGATCACCGGGAGGATTTCCCCCTCCACCACCAGGTCCTCCACCGAGCAGGACGCCAAGTGCACCGGGAGCAAGAGGCTATGGCGGAACACGCCGGATTGATGCTGGCGGATTCTATCCCTGTTTATATCGTTACACGTACGTGTGGTTGCGAAATGGTCGTTCTTTTTGGTTTTACCCCGTCTATGTCAGTCGTCACTCTGTAACCGGCTATCGCTGGAGAGGGTATCGATGGGAGTATTACGGGACAGACTTGGATCGAATCGCTTATTTTACATGTTAATTCCATTCACGAGCAAAAAGGCCATTCCCTGAGAGGATGGCCTTTTTATTTTGGAGGACTTATTTTATGGAGAGTGAGAAATCCTTGTGATCATGAATGTCTCCTTTTTCCACATGGATCTTCACTGTATAATCCCCGGCAGCAGGGAATTGTGCGCTGGCTTCATACTGGCCTGCCGCAGTTTCCGTTGCATCAACAAAGCTGTGCTTCTCGGCATTTCCCAGCCAGAACTCGAATTTGACTGTCGCTTTGTCCAACGCTTTGTTGTCTTTCATCAGATGAACAGTGAGAGCAGATGGTGTTGCGACTTGAATATTGTCGGCTGGAGAGAAATGATAATCAACGGTCTCAACATTCGCGTGACCTGCCGCCCCATGATCGTGTGACTGACCTGCGTCAGCTTGAGGGGAAGATGGCGTCGCCCCAGTCTTGCTGTTTACGGTAAACGGGGTCTTCTGCATGTTGTGGAAATCTCGTGCTGTTACATGGTAGTAGACAAAATAAGAGCCTGGCTCACTAATGGTTTGTTGGGCCGTGTAGACACCGTCTCCTTGCAGAGAAGCCGGGATCGTTTCATGCTTTTCTTGCCCATCTTTCCACCATTCGAATTTTACTTCCTTGGCATCATCCACGGGTTGGCCATCTTGTGTGACTTTAACGGAGAAGGTAACTGTGTCGCCCGCTACGAGCTCCTTTGGTTCCAATGTAAAGGCAGCCTTAACGGGAGCTCCGGGTTGAAAAGCTTGTTGCTCGTTTTCTTTTCCACAAGCGGCCAAAAGGAGCATAAGCATGGATAAGAGCAAAATCATCGTACGTTTCATGTTGGATTACCCCTCCTTTTTCAATTTCAACAATTCCTGATAAATTTGTTCGGGATCGAAGTCGTCGCCCATGCCAAATTTTTGAATGACGGTATTGTTATCATCCACGAGATACGTACTCGATGTATGAGAGATAAACCCATCATCCATCTTATTGGCAAAAAAGCCGAGCGAATTTGTAACCGTTTTGATCGTTTCGTCATCACCCCGAAGCAGGGTCCAGCCTTGTTCTTGAATCCCCAACTGCTTGGCATAGTAGCGCATGACATCAGGGGTGTCGTTTTGCGGATCAATCGTGATGGTCAAAAACTCAACGTCTTGCCCCATCAGGTTTGCTTCGAGCAAACGCTTTTGCAACTGAACCATTTTTACCGTTGTCGTGGGACAAATATCTGGGCAACGGGTATAAATCAGCTCCACCAAGCGTAATGTTTTCTTTTGCGGTGCTAGCGAATAGGATTGTCCATCGATGGTTTGCAGAGTCACATCATCAGGCAATTTCGCCTGGGCGTTTTTGGGCCCGAACCAAACCCAAGAAGCGACAAGAGCAACAAGGACAAGGACGGGTAACAACAAGAGCAACCGTCTGATTCGGATAGCGGTAGCAGGGGCGATATTCACGTGTGTGTAACGCCTCCTTTCTGATTCTTTTGGCTATGGCGTTATGAGGCCGTCCTCTTCCTGATTCTTTTCTTTTCGATACCAGGTAGAGAAAATGTAAGCCAGGACGACTCCGTACGTCAGCTCCTGCATGAGCTTCATCACGATTCCACCCAGCCGTTGATCGTCCAGAGGGAGCAGTGGAACGGCAAACATCGATTTATCGATCGGCGTGGAAAAGAATGGAGCGCAGAGCATGGAAGGACCGTCTACATATGTTGCATACAAAGGTGTTGCTGAAAAAATGATCAGTGCGCATGCAGGCGTAATCAAAACGCCGTTCGCAAAAATGTAGGCAAGCTTTTGCAGTTCCGACAGACGGTGAATTTCCGGTATCGGTGCGACAACAGGCATCCACATCAAAATTGCAGTCACCAAAAGCAGTAAATGAATCAAATTATGCAGGGCCAGGTTGTTCATTGCCAGGTCTAAAATAACAGGCATATGGTAAAACGAGAACAGGGCATTAAACATGAGAATAGCAGGTATCGGGTGACTCGCTATGCGCATGAAAAGCTTGAGCCCCCGGCGATAAAACAGGGAACGGATCAACCATGACGGGGTCCCTGCCAAGAGCAGCAAGGGCATGACAAGATAAAGCAATGATTGCTGCAGCATATGGGCACTAAACAAAAAATGCCCGGCTACGTTCAAGGGACTCCCCATACTAAAGTAAAAACCAAGTAAGCCGAGCGTGAAAAAAGTCTTTTGCTTGCGTGTGACAGGTGTGGAGTCTTGAAAAGTTTGGCGTAATGGTCCGGTTAGTGAAAAATAAGCCAGACCGATCAAGAAAGTCAAAAGAATCAGCTCTGGATTCCATGTCGCCCGAAAGCCAAAGGTTTCAGTGAAATAAGTGAGGGTCATGCGATTACCTCCGTTTTCAAGGATTATCCCCAGTACTCATTATAGGCAAATAACTGGAAAAGCCTAATGACTCGTTCGGGCTATTTCTTCCACGGGAACGGAATTCTTCACATATTTGTCACGTATGTCCAATATGAAAAGAGCCTCCCGCAAATCAAGGGAGGCTGCTATCGTTATGATTTTTTCTGTTCTTCCAACCAAGCTTTCCATTCGCTTGCTTCGCGTCCACCGACGAGTCGAGCTACTTCCTTGCCGCCCTTGTAATGAACGAGGGTCGGGGTAAACTCGATCTGATAATCCTGGTAGCTGGCATTGAATTCGAGCAGGTTGTGCTTTTTCATGTCGATATCCAGGCTTTTGACAATCGGCACCAAGACAGGCGTAGTTGCTTTGCAGTGCACGCAGAGTGGACTGTAGAAGTATACAAACATGTCTTCCTGATTATCGAGCTTGGCTTTGAGCTCGTCAGGCATAATGAGATTATCGTACAGAGGGTCACTCAATTGTTCGATAGTAGCCGGGTTCAAATTGGCTTTGCCGTATGGGTTTCCTTCCGCGAGCTGACGGTTCGAAATGTCAGCGTACACGATCGCACCGATCAGGAGCGCAGCCACAAGGATGGATAGAAAGATGACTTTCTTCATGAATCATTTCTCCTTTGCATTTTTCATTACGATGACAAGCAGGATGCTGATCAAGGTGAAGGCAATGAGAGCAAGGAACGGAATCGTGATAAATCCTAGCCAGTTAATATAGTCCGTGTTGCATGGCACAATGCCGCAAGCGCTGCCCAAATCTTGCAGGGCAGGTATTTTTTGAATCGAGTAATGATACAGCGATGTGAGTCCTCCGATAATGGAGAGAATCAAGGCGTACGACGCGATCTTGTCATCTTTCTTCGCGGAGGCAACCCCGAGCAAGATGACGAGCGGGTACATCAAGATTCGCTGGTACCAACACAGGTCACACGGTATGTACTTTAACACCTCTGAAAAAAACAAACTGCCTCCTGTTGCGATGAGGGAGACTCCCCATGCGGCAAACATGGCTTGTTCCACGATTTGCTGACGTTTCATATAAACACCTCGTCCATATCTTAACATATTACAAATCGAAAGTAGATTATAAAAAGTAATAATTTATTGAACGAATGGGCTTGTCTCCTGCACCAGACTGGATGCACTACCCGATGCGCTTGCAGCAGGTAGGAACCAGTGCGAAAGCTCCCAGTTTTCCCGAGCATGATCAGTAGACCCGTACTTGTGGAGAGGATTGCCTATCCCGAATCGGTACGAACATGGTTTGAAGAGATGGCCATTCGACGAGCATGACACCTCGCCAGTATCCCGCGCCACCATCAATGCCGATCATATTGTCTCTGCGCCAAGGACCGTTGCCTGCGTATTGAGGCAATCCTGGAACAGGGGTATGGCCAAAGATGACAGGGAGGTCTCCATCATAATAAAGGTAGAAAGGCTCGCGAATCCATAGTAAATCTTGCGGATTTTGTTCCTGCAAGGGGATGCCGGGTCGAATGCCTGCGTGTACCAAAAGTGCGGCTGGAGCTCCTGTTCGCGGATCGGCTGGCAGCTCAATATACAAAGGAAGAGACGACAAGGCTGGCAAAATTGTTGGATAGCGAGAAAGGATGAATTGCCGGGCTTCTTCTTGCTCCTCCAAAGAAGGCATCCGATTAAGAAAAGCTCGCCGAAGCGCGTGATTTCCTAAGAAAGATCGAATGGTGGCATCGCCGCCGTTGTAGCGCAGGTATAACTCCGGATTGCCGTTGCCGGATAGCCAATCTGCAAGCATTTGCTCGTGGTTGCCTTTTAAGAGATAGACTTGGTTCGGATACGCCTGCCGAAGAGCGAGTAAATCGAGCAATACTTCCTTTGATTCAGGTCCTCGATCGATCATGTCCCCCAATACGAACAGACGATCACCAGCTTGGGGGGAGAAGGAAACGTCCCGCAGCGCCTTTTGAAAAGCCTGATTCTGACCATGTATGTCCGAGACCAAATAAGTAGCCAAACAAAATCACCCTCCTCGATTACCCGTTATGCCTTTTAGTAGGATATGTTTATGCAAAGTAGAGGGTGAAAGGGTGTGTCTCTTTCTCCGGCGTACAAATGGGTGCACATCTTTTGTGAATGGGAATAGAGATGCAGAATGAGTCAAATACCCATACGGTGGGAGGATCAAACGACAGATGGCTACTTCCTATCGAGACTATACATCGCCGAATACTCAGTTCACGTACGATATGAGAAATAATCTGTTTTTCAAAAAGGACGATCGGAATTTTATCGATGCCTTGGGGATTGCACAATTAAATACATTGGGAAACAGCTCGCTGCTGGATATTTTCCTGACAACCGGAAATGTTGTCGAGCCGCACATACATCAAAATGCAGCAGAACTGGTGTATTGCATCGCTGGTGAGGCCATTGTTTCCCTGATTAATCCTTTTACGAATCAATTGCTTAACTACCATATTAAACCGAGACAAGTTGCCAATATCCCGCAGGGCTGGTGGCATTATGAAATGGCTTTGACAGACGATACGCATCTACTGGCTATTTTTGATGCGCCTGTTCCTGAGGTGATCTTTGGCTCCGATATTTTGCGTCTGACTCCTGCGAGTGTGTGGGCACATACGTATTGTTTAGACGAAGCAAAGGTAAAAGAAACATTTGCGCCTATTACCAAAACAGTTGTGATTGGCCCGCCAGCAGGATGTCAGCAACAGGGGCAGATGCCAGATCGAGCTGCTTCAAGCCAGTACCCGTACTATGGCTATTCGAGTCAGTTGCCTGATAGTTACGGTTATTACGATGCCAACTATGTGCAGCAGGGTGGGTATGGACAACACCCAGTCTATCAACAGCCGACTGGTTATTTGCAATATGGTACGGACACTTACCATACCGGATATCCGCCACAACCCATTTATCCATCCTATTGAAGTGAAAGATCGTATCCTGATGGGCAGGTCTCCCAAATCCGGCATTCTTCTATTACAATCAGGAGAAGTACATTTTCAAAGAAGAAGGGGAGACCATGATGGATCATCTGGCATACTGGTTGCGGACATCTTCCTTTACCGTTGTATTCACCGGAGCAGGCATGTCGACGGAGAGTGGCTTGCCTGATTTTCGCTCGCAGTCTGGACTATGGCGCGGCAAAGATCCGATGCAACTCGCGAGTACACGCGCGATGATGGAAAATCGGGAAGCATTTGTAGAGTTTTATCAGATGCGCATTCAAGGACTGTTGTCTTGCAAGCCACACGCCGGACACGAATGGTTAGCAGAGTGGGAGCGTCGTGGATTGGTTCATGGGATCATTACACAAAATGTAGATGGCTTTCATCAAGAGGCGGGAAGCTTGGGTGTAGCCGAACTCCATGGCTCTCTTGCGAAAATCCGCTGTCTAGCCTGTGGGACCGAGTATGCCCATACACGTTATCTGGAGGATCAAGGGACGATTTGCGCATGCGGAGGATTTTTGCGTCCAGGTGTTGTCCTGTTTGGCGAATCATTGCCGCAATCGCAAGTCGATCAGGCCATCTCGTGGACGGAACAAGCCGATTTGTTCATCGTATTAGGCTCTTCACTTACTGTGAGTCCAGCCAATTGGTTTCCGCAGCATGCAAAAGAAAGAGGAGCCAAACTGGTCATTGTCAATCAGGAACCAACCCCATTGGATGCGTGGGCAGATGAGGTCATCCAAAAGGAGCGGATCGGCGACGTACTGCAAAGAATAGGACAGTCGTTAGGAGAATAAAAGCAGGCGTGCTCGATGGAAAGAGTACGCCTCTTCTGTTTGGGCCGGTTGACCTGCCTGATTGCTGGTGACGCTTCCTATTTTATTTTTGTACATGCGCCAATATTACTTACTATTCAATATTTTACCATTAATGAGATACTATTCCAATATTTGCTCCATCCAGTTGAATCACCCTAGAGCTTGCGCGAAAAACATGATACCATCGAGTGTAAGATTCATATGGCTTCTCGATAAGCAAATAGAAAAGTACAGGTGACGTTCATGCAAATATTATCAGTAGAAAACCTCTCCAAAGGCTATGGAGAAAAAGTATTGTTCGATAACATTTCCTTCCATATTGCAGAGCAAGAGCGCATTGGTCTGATCGGGGTAAATGGGACGGGAAAATCCTCGCTCTTAAAAATCGTGGCGGGCTTGGATACAGCGGATAGCGGGAAAATTGTTCACGCGAATCATTTTCACGTGGAGTATTTGCCGCAAAATCCCGATTTTGACGAAAACTCCACGGTACTGGAACAAGTATTTTACGGTGATTCTCCGCTCATTCAGCTTTTGCGTGATTATGAAACAGCGCTAGAGGCTGTTCAGGAATCGCCTGACGACGAGAAAAAGCAGGCGCGATTGTTTGCTGTTCAAAACAGGATGGATGCGGCTGATGCGTGGGAGAGCAACACGCAAGCCAAAATGATCCTGACCAAGCTTGGCCTACACAATTTTTCGCAAAAGGTAGGAGAGCTCTCAGGTGGACAAAAAAAGCGGGTAGCAATGGCACGTGCTTTGATCCAACCAGCAGATCTGCTCATTTTGGATGAGCCTACGAACCATATTGACAATGAGACAGTCGAGTGGCTGGAAGAGTATTTGTCCCGCTACAAGGGCGCTTTGCTGCTCGTCACCCATGATCGTTACTTCCTGGACCGCGTGACGAACCGCACGTTTGAGCTGGATCGCGGCAAACTCTACAGCTATGAAGGCAACTACGCGATGTTCCTGGAGAAAAAGGCGGATCGTGAAGAAAACGAAGCGGCTGTAGAGAGCAAGCGGCAAAATCTGCTTCGACGCGAGCTGGCATGGCTGCGTCGCGGTGCAAAAGCACGGACGACTAAACAAAAGGCACGTGTGCAACGGGCTGAGGAGTTGCGAGATAAAGTCGTAGATGGACCTGCTGCCAAGATGGAGATGGCACTCGGGGCCAGCCGTCTTGGCAAAAAGGTGATCGAGCTTACAAACATCCATAAAGCGTACGGTGAGCGCAAACTGATCAACGATTTCAGCTACATTGTCCTGCCGGGTGATCGAGTGGGGATTATCGGGCCAAACGGAAGCGGAAAAACGACGCTCTTGAACATGCTTGCAGGAAGAATTCAACCGGATAGCGGTTCATTGGAAATTGGGACGACCGTTAAAATCGCCTACTACACGCAGGATAACGTCGAGATGGACGAAAAGCTGCGCGTCATCGAATATGTAAAGGAAGCCGCAGAGGTTATTCAGACGAGCAACGGAGAGTCGATCACGGCCTCGCAAATGCTGGAGCGGTTCCTGTTCTCGCCGCATATGCAATGGACACCGATTTCCCGTCTGTCTGGGGGAGAGCGGAGACGTCTGTATCTGCTTCGTACGCTCATGGGAGAGCCAAATGTGCTGTTTTTAGATGAGCCTACGAATGATTTGGATATTCAAACGCTCAGTATTTTGGAGGATTATCTCGAGCAGTTCCCTGGCGCAGTCATCACGGTATCGCATGACCGGTATTTCCTTGATCGTACCGTAGACCATTTGTTTGCTTTTGAGGGGCAAGGAAACATCCGTCACTACTACGGCAACTACTCCGAGTACCTAGAAGAAAGACGCCAGGAAAAAGCAACACAGGTGCAAGAAGCGGATCAACAGGCAGAAAAGGCGCAAAGCAACAGCGGGGCTAATCGCGGCAACAACCGCACACGCAAACTGTCTTACAAGGATCAGAAGGAATGGGATGCGATTGAAGGCAAGATCGCGGCTTTGGAAGAGCGCAGCGTCAAGCTGAAGCAAGAGATTGCAGCGTCAGGCAGCGATTACGGCAAAATTGAAAAGCTCTACGCAGAAGAACAGCAAGTGGCGGCAGAGCTCGAAGCCACCATTGAGCGTTGGGCGGAATTATCTGCACTGGTAGAGGAATTGGAGCAAGGGAAATAATTAGTGACGTAGCCAGTAATTGAGGGCTGGGAATGCGACGCATCCACCTGTAGACTAGAGTAGATTACTAGAGTAGAGGAGTCGCTGTCGTTGCCTGCCTATAAGTTAGACCCGGAATGGGTTATGTCTTACCTAGAACTGCAAGAACATCAGCTCTCTTCCGAAATGCATCCAGAGGATAAAGAAGTGATCATGAACAAGATCAGGGAAATGACGTTATCGATCATGTACAAGCAAGCGAGAAGATTTCTTGTATACTTGGAATCGGATGAAACGGAAGCAGATAGAACGAAAAAGACTCATCTTATGTAAAGAAGACCCGCCTTGGATAAAAAAGAGGCGGGTCTTTTCATGTTTATGTTTATTGCTGTCTGATTCGAACGGGCGTACCAATGGGCACGATTTTTGCCAGAGCATTCACGTCCTCATTGTACATGCGAATACAGCCGTGAGATACATACTTGCCGATAGAGGAAGGATTGTTCGTGCCGTGAATGCCGTAGTGTGGCTTGCTCAGTCCCATCCAGATGGTGCCGAATACACTTAAAGGACCTCCTGGATAGGAGTTCGGATAGGGGACTTTGTTGATGATGGTAAAATCCCCTCGTGGTGTCGATGTGGCAATTTTGCCCAAGGCAACAGGATAAGAGCGGATGAGTTGGTTCCCATCGAATAGATCGAGACGTAACCTCGCAATCGAGATGCGGATGTTGTAGGACGGCAGCTTCTTCACCTCCCAGCACAAACGATACGAAATGCCGCTCTTACCATCTTATGAAAACCAACGGAACCGGTACCTTTTCTCTCGTGATTAATGTAGCTTGAAATCTAACGAAAACGTATCCGGATAGCGCAGACCGTCACGATAGAACAAGGTTCGCACCCAGACGTACATCCGTAAAGGAATGGAAGGAAAGACGATGGCGAGCTTTCCTTCCTCCAGGACAGGCAAATCGAGTGGGGATTGAATTTCATAGGGGACACCTTCTTGATCAAGCAACGTTTTGTAATGTTGGGCCTCGCTCCAGCTAACAGGATAATAAAATGATTTCTCCATCCAATTCCAACACCTTTCCAGGTTTCACTGCTTCCCATTGTATGTAAAACATTTGAGATAAAAAAAGAAACAAACGCCACAGGCATTGAAAAATAGGCAGTCCAATTATGTTTGTAAAGTGTTGACTGGGCAAAAAACGTCATGATTTTCCCAGAAAATGCGTGTAAAGTGGAAGTAAGCACAAACTGGAGGGACAAGGGAATGAAGCAGACGCACTTGCACTTTAACATGCAAATAGGCAGAAAAAAGCCAGTGAGTGTAAACAACACAGAAACGGCCTGTCCTTTTTGTGATCGAAACAGTCTCACCGATGTTTTGGAGCAGCGGGGCTCCATGATTTGGCTCATGAACAAATTCCCTGTTCTGGAGGATACACATCAAACTGTTTTGATTGAGTCGGATGAATGCCAAGGGGATTGGTCTGTTTACTCCAAAGAACATGTACGTGCATTGCTGGCATTCGGGGTAGAGAAGTGGCTTGAAATGGAGCAAAGCAAGTCTTATCGTTCCGTTCTGTTTTTCAAAAACCACGGTCCGTATTCCGGAGGGAGCATCCGTCATCCGCACATGCAGATCGTCGGACTAAACGACTACAACTATCTGGATCAAGTAAAAGACAGTGATTTTATGGGCATGATTATCGATCAAGAGGCGGGGGTTGAATGCAATCTGTCTACGCATCCCCGTGCAGGTTTTTTTGAATACAATGTCATTCTATCGGACTTTGATCGATTGCCGAAAATGGCAGACTACTTACAAATTTTAGCACATTGGATACTGACTCATGTCAATCCGCGTAACCAAAGCTACAATTTTTTCTTTTACCATTGGGGAGAAAAGCTGATCGCCAAAGTGGTTCCGAGGTTTGTTACCTCGCCTCTTTACGTAGGCTATTCGATTCCGCAGGTCGCCAATAATTTGGAAGATATGGTCGCCCAATTGCAACGACGATACTTCTAATCATAGAAAGGGTGCTTACGCTATGACGTATACGATCACGGCAAAAAAAACACTCACCTCAGAGGAACTGGCACAGATTAAAGAGCTGGTTGCGATTTGCAATGAACAGGATGGGATTGATCTCAAAGTAAACCCGGGGATGCTGGAAAAGCGTTCAGGAGAGCATGAAGAAGACTTTGCCTGTTATGCGGATGGAAAGCTGGTTGGCTTTTTAGGGCTCTACGTGTTTCATGGCGGTGAGGCAGAAGTGAGCGGTATGGTCCATCCAGCCTACAGAAGAAAAGGCATATTTACAGCGTTGCAAGCACAAGCCGCTGACGCATGCAGACGAAGAGGGATTCCGGCGCAGTTGTTTATCGTTCAGCGAGATTCGGAAAACGGTAAGTCATATATGGAGCGAATCGGCGGGGAATATCAATTCTCGGAATACTGGATGGATTTAGGGGACAAGCAAAGAGCAACGGTTTCTGGAAACGTGCTGCTTCGACCTGAGATCGCCAGTGACTACGAAACATTGATTTGGCTGAACGTCCATGGTTTTCAAATGGAAGAAGAACGCGCAAGGGAAATGGCCGAGAACATGGCGGGTGATCCCAAGGCTACCACGCATTTGATGATAGTCGATGATAAGGCCATTGGCAAAATAAGCGTAAACAAGGATGAGGGCAAGGCGTTTATTTATGGATTTTGTGTCCACCCAGATTACCAAGGGAAAGGATATGGACGCCAGGCATTGGCACAAACAATCGAGATGCTGGTGAAAGAGGGATACCACCACGTATCACTGGAAGTAGCCTGTGAAAACAGCAATGCCTTGGGGTTGTATGAATCATGCGGCTTTTTTGTAAAGTCGGCCAATGATTACTACAAGCTGGCATTGTAGCGCGCAAACTGCTTTTGAACATCTCCCAGGTTGGAAAACGCAATAGCTTCCATGCTACGATAAGAGAGAAGCAAGGAGCGTTGTAAAAAGGAGTGACTCACTATGAAACTGTTGTCCATCGAACCGACGCCCAGTCCAAATGTCATGAAGCTGAATGTCGACGAGCGTTTGCCGGATGGGGTCCAACATGTTTATACAAAAAAAGATGCGAGTAAAGCACCAGAACTCATGAACAAGCTCTTGGAGATCGAAGGGGTAACCTCGATTTTTCATACGGCAGACTTTCTCGCGCTGGAGCGAAAGTCCAATGCAGATTGGCAGCGTATTTTGACGGTCGCCCGCGAGGTTTTGCAAGCAGGTGGAGGAGCGGCTGTTCCTGATATGTCTGCGGAGGATGCGGGGGCATTTGGAGAGGCGCAAGTGTATATTCAAATGTTCCGCGGTGTACCGATGCAGGTAAAGGTGACCATGGGGACAGAGCAGATTCGTGCAGCGCTGCCAGAGCGTTTTGGACAGGCAGCCGTGCGGGCGGGATCTGCGTCGCCCAACCTTATCATGGAGCGAAAATGGGTCGAGCATGGCGTTCGCTATGGCGATTTGCGCGAGATTGGCGAGGAGGTCGCATTGGAAGTCGATGCCTCCTATCCAGAGAGCCGTGTGGAAGAAATCGTGCAACAGGCCATGGCGCTTGGTCCCGGGGAAACTCCAGAGCCAATCGTGCGTGAAAAGAAAGTCGTTACGCTGGAGATGCTCGATGATCCAGATTGGCAAAAAAGATATGAAGCGCTGGATCGGATGGAGCCTACCGAAGAGGATTTGCCTGTTTTGGAAAAAGCGCTTCGTGACGGCAAACCGTCGATTCGCAGGCTGGCGGTTGTGTATCTGGGCATGATTGGCGGCGATGATGTTTTCCCGCTGTTGTTTGAAGCGCTCCGAGATGATTCCGTCTCTGTACGACGTACAGCAGGCGATACCTTGTCTGACTTGGGTGACACCCGCGCAATTCTGCCGATGTGTGAGGCGTTGAAGGATAAAAACAAGCTGGTACGCTGGCGTGCTGCTCGCTACTTGTTTGAGGTGGGGGATGAAACCGCCTTGGACGCTTTGCGTGCCGCACAGAACGATCCCGAGTTCGAGGTCAGCTTGCAAGTCCAAATGGCCGTCCAGCGCATTGAAAGCGGCGAGGCGGCTAGCGGTACCGTTTGGCAGCAAATGACTCGCCGAAACGATTAGTCGCTGCTTCCAGTTGCATAAGAGCCCTCTATCAAGCAGGCTGAAGTGAAGTGCCCCCTGCTAAGAGGGCTTTTTTGTTCGTGTGTTCGTTGGTTGGATATACGGCGAATAGCGGGGCATACTGCTTCAAGAAGAGTGGTAAACAAGTTGGTTTATTAGGTAAATATTGGTATAAGTCAGTATAAAAATAGACACAGTTCAATAATAGTTGACTTCCACCTTATCCATCCCTTAGACTAGGAAAGGGTTTAGCTTATGTTATCAACATCGCTAGTGCGTAGGGGAGATTGTGTATGACAACCAATCACTATGACGTTGTTATTGTAGGTGGGGGACTTGCTGGTCTTTCCAGTGCCGCCTACCTGTCGTCGAAAGGCAAAAAAGTTGCAGTTTTGGAACGCGGTCAATTGGGTGGACGTGCCGTTACACTGAAGATCAAAGGATTTAACTTCAACTTCGGTGCCCACGCCATTTATGCTCGCGACAGCTCCGTTTTGAGAACGTTTGAAAAAGAATTGGGTCTGAGCATCGATTGGCAGGATTTCAATCCGACAAAAGCCAAGTACGATATTGGTAGCGATCTGACTGCAGTTCCGGCGAATGTACAAGGACTTTTCCAAACGAAGCTCTTAAAAGGCATGGACAAAGTATTGTTTACGTTTGAGATTTTGAAAACGATGCTAAAAATGGAGAAAGGCCATCCACATATGTCGATTCAAAAGTGGATGGAGAAAAAGCAAGTCAACGAAGAAGTGCGAGAAATGATGTTGACGCTTGCTTCTTCCAACTTTTTCACACGTGAACCTGAAAAGATTCCTTCTGACGTCTTCTTTTCTTACTACAGCCGTTTGTTTACAACGAATAAACCGGTAGCGTATATCGGTGGTGGCTGGCAAGCATTGATCAATGAATTCGTGCGTGTGATTGAAGCAAATCAGGGTACGATTCTGATCAAAACCAAAGTAGAAAAGTTCCAAGTAGAGAATGATCGTGTGGTTGGAGTGGTGACACCGGAGGGCGAATTTACGGCGGATGAATTTATTTGCTGTATTCCGCCGAAGGAGATGGCGAAAGTCTTTGCAGAGACTCGCCTGGAACATGCAATTGCACAGCATGCTGAATACGAGCCAACGGTTGTTATGGTGTATGACATTGGCTTGAAAGAGCGAATTGACGTACCGTTCTCCTACATCTACGAAAAAGCAAACAATATTTTCATTACCGATATCTCGTATTATGACCGCACTTGTGTACCTGAAGGCGGGCAGTTGCTGCAGGCGACTGCTTACATGCGTCAGGATGAAGTAGGAAACAAGGAAGCGGCCGAAATCCGCAAACAAGAGATTGAAAACCTGTATGACAAACATTTCCCGGGCTGGCGTGAACAACTGGTTGTGCCACGCGTTTCTGCTCGTGCAGTCGTACAGGAGATCAAATGGACCATGAATCAGAAGCCAATGCCGATTTTCATGCCGGATTACCGCAACCTGTTCTTCGCGGGTGACTGGTGTGAAGGACAAGGCCAGCTGTCTGAGCTGTCTTTCTCTAGCGCGATGAACGTTGCCAAGCTGATTTTGGAAAAAGAATAAGTCAATGACGAGCGGGTGTTCCTTGAAGAAGGAATGCCTGCTTGTTTTTTCTCAGTCAACGTTTCAAAAAGAAAAGCCCGCCAATGGAGATGGCAGGCCACATGGATTACGCTTTCTGACTATATACGTGATAAACGAGATTGCCGATTTGCGCCATGACGTTGGCAGCATCCTTTTGTTCGAGTCCCTTGTTTAAAATGGACAAAGTGACAGCATGAGAACCGGTGTAGAGGATGCCGACATCATGCGTGATTTTGGTCACAGAGCCAGTCTTGTTGGCGAATTCCCATTTCGGAATCATCCCGATCACATCGCCGTCTGGGTCAGGCAAAAGGAAGGGAATGCGGTCACGGTGCTGCTGAGCCTTCAAGATGGCGACCATTTTTAAACAGCTGTCGTAGGAGATGACTTTTCCTGTTGCCACGTATCGGAGGTGACTTCCCATGTCTTTTGCCGTTACCTCATTGTATCCTTCCAATTCGGCTGGGACGACCATGAGCTTGTTGTAGAAGTGACTGTTTGTCATTTCGGTTTTTTGCATCGCATTGCGGATGCTCTCTGTTCCGACGAGATCAATCATCATGTTCGTGGCTGTATTGTCGCTTTGGATGATCATCAGGGTAACCAGGTCGCGAATCGTAAATTCAGTGCCGGGGGTCATATGCTGAAGAACACCTGCACCGCCAACGAGATCCTCTGCACGCAGTTTCATTTTGTCCTCTAAGGCAAACTTGCCTGCATACGCCTCTGCAAAAACAGCTGTCATGATCGGGACTTTGATTACACTGGCTGCATAAAAGCGTTGATCTTCGTTGATGGATAATGTTTCACCGGTTTGCAAATCTTCGAAAAAGATTCCCCATTCTCCTCCAGCGTCCTTGATCAGACTGGATATTTGGGCAAAAAGACTGGATAACATGCAGACCCATCTCCTTTTGTTTCGATGTAGACAAAATTTTCTCAAGATAATATTATTTAGTCATGCTCCTAACAAGCAAGAAGAATTATTCCTAAGATGGGGGTTTTGCTGTTGCATAAGTGGAAGAAACTATCATTTTGTGCTGTTCTGTTAACCAGTTTAGCGTTCGCTGGCTGTGGAACACCGCAAGCAAGCACCACGGGGGAGACGACAGGTGCGAAGCAGGAGCAGAGTAGCGCCCCCCAAGTGATGCAGGTCAACCTGAACACTGGTGAGCCAAGCACGATCGACCCTGGACTGGCAGAAGATATCCCTTCGATGTCTGTTGCCCGTGCAGCATTTGATGGCCTCCTGCGCTTGAATGAAAAAGGCGAGCTGAAAGAGGCGGTCGCAGAGAAGTATGAGGTTTCCGCTGATGGTCTCACGTACACCTTCCATTTGCGAGAGTCCAAATGGACCAATGGAGATCCGGTTACGGCTCATGACTTCGAGTACGCATGGAAACGGGTTCTCGACCCGAAAACCGCTTCGGGTTACGCGTATCAGATGTACTATTTGAAAAATGGGCAAGCTTTTAACGCCAACAAGGCAAAAGCCGAAGATGTCGGCGTGAAGGCAACTGACGACAAGACACTGGTTGTTACACTGGAAAACCCGGCACCGTTTTTCCCGGAACTGGTTGCGTCTGTCACCTATTTCCCAGTCAACAAAAAAGCGGTTGAGGCCGACAAAGAGTGGGCTTCGAAGCCAGAGACGTACATTACAAACGGGCCATTCAGCTTGAAAAATTGGGAGCACAAATCAAAGATTGAATTCGAAAAGAGCGATTCTTACTGGGATAAGGACACTGTCAAATTGTCCAAGCTGACGTTGAACATGATCGAGGATGCCAATACAGAGCTGTCGATGTTTGAAAAAGGTGATCTGGACTGGGCGGGCTCGCCACTGGGCGATTTGCCACTGGATGCATTGGATGCTCTAAAACAATCCGGAAAGATGCAAGCTCAAGCGACAGCGGGTACGTACTGGTACATTTTCAATACGACGCAAAAGCCGTTTGACAACAAAAAGATTCGTCAGGCATTTGCTACGGCAGTCAATCGTCAGGAAATTTCCGATAATGTCGTACCATACAAGAGCACGCCAGCGACGGGTATTCTCCCGCCGACCATGGCACTCACGCCAGAGGGCTACATCAAAGACGGCGATGTAGAGACCGCGAAGAAGCTATTGGCAGAAGGTATGAAAGAAGCGGGGATCAAAGAGTTGCCACCGATTACGATTGCATACAATACGTCAGAGGTCAATTCACGTATTGCGACAGTCATTCAGGATCAATGGCGCAAAGCGTTTGGCATCGAAGTCAAACTGGTTAACAAAGAGAACAAGGTTCACCGTGAAGACATGAAGCAAGGAAACTTCACCATCGGTCGTGGTAGCTGGATTGGCGATTTCAACGATCCGATCAACTTCCTGGAGGTATTCAAGGGTGGACTGAATACATCCAAATGGGAAAACAAGGAGTTCCTCGATTTGCTCGCGCAATCTGCCAAAGAAGGGGATGCAGCGAAGCGTAAGGAAATCCTCAAGAAAGCTGAACAAATCGTCATGGATGAAATGCCTGCGTTGCCAATCTACTATTTCACCTATGCGTGGGTGAAGCAGGATAGCGTAAAAGATGTGGTAGTAGATGCACTCGGGTTCATCGACTTCAAGTATGCTTCCAATCAAAAGTAATCATGAGTCTGTGAGGGAGTGACTGGCGTGCGTCCGATCATTGGTGTGGCATGTACGAAAATGTATTTTCCAAAGAACGATCTCGACCAGTTTTTCTATGTAGGTTCAGGCTATGTGAACGGAATTGCCCGCAGTGGCGGTACTCCACTGATCTTGCCACTGCTGACGATTCAGGATGCTCCGTTTCGTGAGATGATCGAATCCCTGGACGGCTTGATTTTGTCCGGCGGTGAAGATCCTGCGCCGCATTTGTACGGCGAAGACCCGCAGCAAGGGCTGGGCGATATCAATTACGAAAGAGACATCACAGAGCTTGAGATTATCAAGATTGCGCTGGAGCTGAAAAAGCCAATCCTGGGCATTTGCCGCGGAATGCAAATTTTGAATGTGGCGTGTGGCGGCACCCTCATTCAAGATATCCCGAGCCAAGTACCAGGAGCATTACAGCATGCGCAGAAGGGTTCACGGCAATACGGGGCGCACAAGATTACGCTGCAACCTGGCTTTGTAGCGGATGCCCTCGGAAAGATAGAGGTGCTCGTGAACACCTCTCACCACCAAGCAGTCAAAGACATAGCACCGGGCTTTAAAGTCACAGGATGCGCGGCTGATGGTGTGATTGAGGCGATGGAAAGCCTCGACGGGCTACATGTAGGCGTACAGTGGCATCCAGAACGGATGTGGGCACACGACGACGACATGTTGAAGATTGCCGAGGCATTTGTTGCTCGGGCAAAGCAGTTGAAGCTGCAAACGACTAATTAGAATAGCAATGAGAGAAACCGTTTTGGGATTGCCCAGAGCGGTTTTTTGCATGCGGGAGGGCTTCCCCGTGCGGGTTGCTCCAGCCAATGGTAGAAGTGTAGTCAAACAAGGATAAATGTCAGGCAGGCAGAATCGAACTTCACGTAAGAGAATGGATTTTCGTGAGGTGAGTTTTTGAAGAAAATAATTGTAGTTATTTTGCTGAACGCGAAATGAAAATGATTTTGACATTCCGGAAGCCCTTGTATACTGAGCATAGAGGTGAGAGAAATGTTAAAGGTCGGAGACTCGGCTCCCGTCTTTACTGCGGCGAGCACAAAAGGAACCGTTGATCTTAGGGATCACATCGGCAAAGAAAATATCGTCCTCATTTTCTATCCGGGAGATGACACCCCGATTTGCACGAAGCAGCTATGTGCGGTTCAGGATCACTACACCAAAATCGAACGAGCAAACACAGTCGTTTTTGGCGTCAATCCAGGTGGCATGGACAAAAAGCGCTCATTCGCCGATAAGTTCCGCTATGAATTTCCATTGATCATGGATGAAGATGAATCCATTCGAAAAGCGTACGATGTTGGAAAAGTTCTCGGGCTGTTTTTCCAACAACGCATCGTGTACATCATCGGAAAAAACGGAACAATCTTATCTGCCAAAAAAGGAAATCCTCCAGTATCAGAGCTGCTACAGGTAATCGAAAACCAAACCTAGGACGTTCTCGCTTGCGTCAATGGAAAAAAACAGGGATAATAGAAATGAGAATGTATGTTTGGTGGGTATCCCTATGAAAAAAATTCTTCACTTGGATATTGACGCATTTTTTGCGAGTGTAGAGCAGTTAGATCGTCCAGAACTGCGGGGGAAGCCGGTCATTGTCGGGGGAACTGGCAATCGAGGTGTGGTATCGACCTGCAGCTACGAGGCACGCAAATACGGTGTTCGCTCCGCAATGCCTATCGCCATGGCGAGGAAAAAATGTCCGCAAGGCTTTTATTTGCCTGTCCGCTATAGCCGTTATATCGAAAAATCTGTTGAAGTCAGACAGATATTTACTTCTTATACAGAGCGTTATCAAACAGTAGGTTTAGACGAGGCTTATTTAGACGTGTCCCATTATGAAAATGCGGTACCCATTGCCCGTGATATCAAGAGGCGAATCAAACGAGAGACCGGACTTACTTGCAGCATCGGACTTTCCTACAATATGTCGTTGGCGAAAATCGCCAGTGATTTGAAAAAGCCGGATGCCTTTGTCATCATCCGACCAGAGCAGGCTTTGGATGTGCTGCGGTCGTTGCCAATTGGTACCTTGCATGGAGTTGGTAAAAAGTCACAAGAGCTGCTCGCGAAAAAGGGGATTGAGACGGTAGAAGATTTTTGGCGGCTTTCACTTGATGAGGCCACTACGTTATTTGGGAAGTTTGGTCGTTCTCTCTATTACCGGGCGAGAGGAGAAGACAATCGCGAAATCGAAATGGACCGCGCTCCGAAATCATTGAGCCGTGAAACGACACTGCCATTTGATTTGTTTGACAGGGATGCGATTGCTCCGATTGCCATCTCCCTCTTGCGTGAGGTCGAAGAGGACATCCGCGAAGAAGGGGTCGAACCCCAGACGATAACGCTCAAAATCAAGTACGCGGACTTTACACAGCGGACCAAGCAGCACAAGGCTGTGGCAGGGGCTAACTGGCAGGAGCTGTTGGACGATTTGCTCGACGTTTTTGACTATACAGCGGGCGTTCGATTAGTTGGCGTAGGGTTTTCGAATTTTGCCGAGCAACAAGGGGAGCGGTACGAGCAGCTATCGATGTTTTCGTGGAAGCTCGGAAAGTAAGGGAGGGAGAACGGTGGAGACAGAGAATGCCTTTCATTGCTGTGCGACCTGTATTCATTTTCGTGTGGAAAAAGGGACGGGAGGAGTCAGCTATCGATGCTCTCGTCTAACCTATGAGACACGTCCGGACTATCGATTTCAATGCTGGACTCCGACAGAGAAGGTCAAGCGACTGATGGAAGCACGGAAAAGTCAACGATAGCGACAAAAAGAGGCACCCCCTTCGTTCTGATCGACAAAGGAGGTGCCTTTTCTATTCATGTGTCAGGTCGAGAGGACCATCACTTCCTCCGAACCATCCATTTCGCCATTTGAAATAAAGCCGAACGACTCATACAGCTTGCGAGCGAACTCGTTTTCAGGATGAATACTCAAGTAAATGCGCGTACAGCTGTAGCGTCTGCACATTTCTTCAACGAGCATGTTCAAAAATTGTTTGGCGTAACCCTTACCCTGATGGCGAACATCAATCATAAAGCGGTCCAGCCAAATTCGACCATTCTCTCCTTCGATTCCGTGCATGGCATAACCGACAGCGATGTCTTTGTCATACAGACCGCATGATATCCATTCCGGTTCAAAACCTGATTGGGCGATGGAAAAAGCGTTGCTCTCGATGAAGGAGTGTTGACCTTCCTTTACAGTCAAGCAGGCAATTTGGCGCCAATTTTCTTTCGTAATTTCACGAATAGACAAGCTCAAAATTTCATCTCGCTTTCCTTTGTGCCAAGACTGGCAGAATTGCTTGCTTTTAATTGGACAAAAAGGAAAATGCCGAAGCCAAGGATGGATGCTGCCACAATCAGGAGGGCAGAGGATACAGGAAGTAAATCCGTCAATATTCCCCCTGCCAGTGGGCCTGCCACCATTCCGATTCCATGAAACATATTAAAGAGAGAGTACGCCGTGCCGTATGCGCCGCTTCCACCTTGGTCAATGATGGCTCCCAATGTAGCCAAGGTTGGCGATAAGGTAAAACCAATGCTCGCTCCAACCAGGGCCATTGCGAGCATTGCTTGCCAGAGGGAGTCCGCCCACGCCAAAAATGGCAGAAACACAGCCAGCGTCAAGATTCCGCCAAACATGAGTTTATACGGATTCATGCGGCTAGAAAGGGAGCCGGCAACTGGAGCGATCAGTCCGTATGCGAGTGTCATGACCCCAAACAAAAGACCAATCGATGTCGGCGTCATGCTGAGTTTCTCTGTAAAAAATACGGGCAACGTCGGTTCCAGCAAACAAAGGGAAATCTCAGCCAACAGGACGATTCCAGCGATAAAAATGACTTGCGGATTGCGGATGAATCCACCGACATGAAGCTTTTCACTGACACTTCTCGTCGTGTCTTCCTTCAAGAACAAGTAAACCAGCACAATGTTGATCACGGTAAAGGCTGCTGCTGCCAGGAAAGGCATACGATGGTCACTGATTTCAAACAACCATCCGCCAATCGGCGCTCCGAGCAAGGTACCGGTCGAAATCGCCGTCAATGCAATTCCCATAACAGCTCCGCGCATTTTGGATGGGAACAAATCCGCCAGGAGGGCAAGGGCAGTTGGCCAAGTAGCCGCAGCAGCAATGCCTTGAACAAACCGTGCGGTAATCAACAAGGCCATTGTGTCAGAGAAAGCAAACAATAACGTGGAAGCGGCGAGACCGAGCAACCCGATCAAAAGCATGGTCCGTCTGCCGATCCGATCAGATATCGGCCCGAAAATAGGGGTGGCAATGAGCATCGCGACCGCATAGCTGCTAAACAGCACGCCCATCATCGTGGAGGATGGCTGCAGATTTTCCGTAAAATAAGGAACAATCGGAATCAACAAGCTGTACAGCAGCATGTCGATGAAAAGGATCAGGATGACAAACAGTAGTCCGATTCGTTGTTGTTTGGTCATTTGTGTAAAAATGGACATGATGGAACACCTCTTAACTATAAAAACTATTTTTGTTTTATTGGTTTTCATGCAAAGAACAATATCGTGGTCTTCCAAAGGTAGCGGGATGACCACGAATCATTTGTTATCTTTTATCCGCTGGTACCAATCCAAACAAGAGGACATCTACAATAGCGGAAAGCGCCTCTGAGACAGTAATCTGGTTTTTCATGTAAAAGCGCTGGTCGAGTGTAGAATTCAGCGCATCGACAATAACCTTCAGCATGAGGGTGACGTCCATATTGACGATGAGCCCTTCTCGAATCGCTTGCTCGAGAAGAACGCGCAGGGTCTGCCAATCCTCGGATAAAGACGCCTCGACTTGGGCATATTGCTCAGGATAATATCGCTTCATCTGTTCGAGGATGCGCAAATCATAAAATTCATAGTGTGTCGGTAAAACCATCATGACGCCTTTGATTTTATCGATAAGAGAGAGACTGTCGTCTGCGAGAATTTGCTGTGTTTTTTCATCGCCCTCTTCAAAGGACTGTTGAATGATTGTTTCCAGAATTTCCACCTTGGATGAGAAGTGCTCGTACAACGTGCGTTTGCTGATCCCGAGCCGCTTCGCCAAATCATCCATGGAGAATTTCATGCCTTTATCGCGAATCTCTTCAATAAAACCTTTCATGATCCGGTTTTTAATTGCAATCAACCCCCCAGCTCAGCATAAAATAAAACTGTAAAAACAAAAATAGTTTTCTTGGTAACGTTATTTTACACAGGTTGGCAGAGCAATGCAAGTGGTGATCATGCTTTTTGTTTTGCAACCAAGTGGTCGATTATGGTATAGTAGGTGCCGAAATCGCGGTTGATTGCTTCACATCATTTGGAGGTGCCCCGTGTTTTTAGAGAAGCTGATGCCTAGTCAGTTCGTCGAATCAATCCATCACATTGACATAGATCAATTGAAACGAAATAACATCCGTGCGGTGATTACAGACTTGGATAATACCTTGGTGGAATGGGACAGGCCACATGCAACCCAGGAGGTCATTAATTGGCTTGCTCGCATGCATGAGGCAGGTATACAGGTCACTGTTGTCTCCAATAACAACAAGGAGCGTGTAGACCGCTTCTGTGCCCCATTAAATCTCGGGTTTATTTATGCGGCTAAAAAGCCGACAAACCGTGCCTTTTTGCAGGCAGTGCGG
This sequence comes from Brevibacillus sp. AF8, assembly GCF_021270385.1. NCBI lineage: Bacteria > Bacillati > Bacillota > Bacilli > Caryophanales > Paenibacillaceae > Brevibacillus > Brevibacillus sp. AF8. The sequence goes on from NZ_JAGQDN010000016.1 coordinate 44,896, forward strand.
CAGATGAATGTAACCATCGCTGAGACTGTTGTCATTGGCGATCAATTGTTTACCGATGTGCTGGGAGGAAATCGATTAGGATTTCATACGATCCTGGTTGTTCCTGTAGCCCAGACGGATGGTTTTTGGACGCGCTTTAATCGTCAGATGGAGCGTGTGGCCCTTATTTGGATGGAGAGGAAAGGAATGGTTTCGTGGAGGAGAAAAGCATGACGGAACAAACGCATGGCTCCTGTGCTGGATGTGGGATTGCCATTCAGACAGCAGATGCAAAAAAGCCTGGCTATGCACCTGAATCGGCGCTTGGCAGAAAGGTAGTCATTTGCCAGCGGTGTTATCGCATCAAGCATTATAATGAAGTAGCTCCTGTAGGGATGGGCGATGACGACTTCCTCAAGATTTTGGATGGCATCGGTTCTACGGAGTCGCTTGTCGTGATGGTGGTCGATATCTTTGATTTCCAGGGCTCCTGGCTCAAGGGTTTGCCACGATTTGTCGGGAAAAATCCGATTTTGCTCGTGGGTAACAAGGTCGATCTGCTGCCGAGAAACATCAACCTGAACCGCGTGCGCAACTGGATGCAGCACGAAGCAAAAGAACGCGGACTGCGCCCAGAGGATGTCGTACTGATCAGTGCGCAAAAAGGGCTTCATATCGATGAACTGTTGAATCGCATTGGAGAGCTGCGCAAAGGCCGAGATGTTTACATTGTCGGTGTGACCAACGTAGGAAAGTCGACCATGATCAACCGCATCTTGCATGACTACGGTGCGGCTGAGCTGGAGATTACGACTTCGCCATTCCCTGGTACAACACTGGACAAAATTGAGATTCCGCTTGAGGATGGCCGCTCCATTTTCGATACGCCGGGAATTATTAATCGCGACCAGATTGGACATATGGTATCCCCAACTGATCTGAGAAAGATTACCCCGACTAGCCGGATCAACTCCAAAGTGTATCAGCTCGATAATGGACAATCACTCTTTTTGGGTGGTTTGGCCCGTATCGACTTCGTACGTGGGGAGAGACAACCGTTCATCATCTATGTGGACAACGATCTGTACATTCACCGGACGAAGCTGGAGAAAGCAGACGAAGTAATGCAAAAGCACCATGGAACCTTGCTGGTACCGCCAACAGGGGAGGAAGCTGCGAAAGCACTTCCGCCATTTGTGAAGCACACCTTTAAAATCAACAAGTCCACTACGACGACTGACATCGTAATTTCCGGTTTGGGCTGGGTCAGCATCCAAGGAAAACACGAAGCGAGTGTTGTCGTGCATGCACCTAAAGGCGTAAGTGTTGGGATACGCAAAGGGCTGATCTAGCTTACACAAGAAAAGTCGAGATAGCCTTGCCCCTTGCCATATGCTATAGAGAGACGTCCGGGGAGGAAGAGCTCCATGATTACAAGCAAAACACAACTGGTTGGCCTGTTTGGGCATCCAGTTTCCCACTCGCAATCACCGATGATGCACAATACAGCTTTTTCCGAGACCGGGTTGGGGTTTGCCTATGCTGCGTTCGATGTAGAACCGGAAAATCTGGAAGATGCAGTCGCGGGTATTCGCGCGTTAGGCTTGAAAGGGATTAACGTCACGATCCCCCACAAGGTTGCGATCATGCCGATGCTGGATGAAATCGATCCGCTTGCCAAGCGAATCGGTGCCGTCAATACCGTCGTTTCTCGTGATGGACGCTTGATCGGCTACAACACAGATGGTATGGGCTATGTTCGTTCGCTTGTGGAAGAGACGGGAATCGTTCTTGAAAAGCAAGTGGTAACCATGGTAGGGGCTGGTGGCGCTGCCCGTGCAGTCGCGTTTACCTTGGCTGAACAAGGAGTCAAGGAAATTCGCATCATCAATCGTTCCAGGGAAAGAGCCGCGGTATTGGCTGAGCATGTCGGAACGATTGTACCTACGAAAATCGTAGAACAGGGCGAAGGGGAAGCAGCTATCGCGGACTCATCGCTGTTGATCAATACGACATCGATCGGAATGCTGCCAAACGTACAGGAGACCCCTGTGCCAGCAGAATGGCTTCATTCTGGTTTAACTGTTAGCGATCTGATTTATAACCCGCTCGAAACACGTCTGCTCAAAGAAGCGCGTGCCATCGGAGCCACTGTTCATTCCGGAATCGGTATGTTCGTGAATCAAGGTGCACTGGCATTCGAACTGTGGACGGGCGAACGAGCACCGACTGGGGTTATGCGTGAGGTCGTCTTGCAACAATTAAAGAAAACAACCTGATTGGCAGGATGTAAAAGGAGGCATTGCCGATGTTGACTGGCAAGCAAAAGCGCTTTTTGCGCGCAGAAGCACATCATCTCACCCCTATTTTCCAAGTTGGAAAAGGCGGCGTAAATGAAAACATGATCACGCAGATCAAAGAAGCGTTAGAAGTACGTGAATTGATCAAGGTAGCGATTTTGCAAAACAATAATGACGATAAACATCAAGTGGCAGAAGATCTGGCAGCAGGTGCTGGAGCAGAGCTTGTGCAGTTGATTGGCCATACAGTTGTCTTGTACAAAGAGTCCCGGGAGAACAAGACGATCAAGCTGCCATAAGTGACCTGCATGCGATGAGACAGCCAATCAAGCAAGTAGGGATCATGGGAGGAACGTTTGACCCGATTCATTGCGGGCACTTGCTGGCGGCTGAACAAGCCAGAGAGCAAGCGGGGCTGGATGAAGTCTGGTTTATGCCTACACACGTTCCACCGCACAAAAAGAGAGAGAGTCTGACGCTGGCGCATCACCGCTTGCAAATGGTTCAGCTTGCCGTGTCTGATTATGAAGTCTTTCGTGTAACAGATGTGGAGTTCGAAAGAAAAGGCCCATCGTACACGTATGATACGATGGCTCAGCTCATCAGGCAGTTCCCGGATTGCCGGTTTTCCTTTATCATGGGGGGAGATATGGTAAAAATCTTGCCCAAATGGTACCAGTACCAAGAGCTGATTCATATGGTACGCTTTATAGGTCTGGCGAGGCCAGGAACCGAACTGGACCTGAAATCGAGCGAGGACGTCACATTTGTGGAGATGCCTGTTTGGGACATTTCCTCCACGATGATTCGCGAGAAGGTAGCTGCCAGGAAAAGCATCCGTTATCTTGTACCTGATGCCGTGGAGCGCTATATAAAGGAGAACCGAATCTATGAAACTTTTGGATAATCGGGAAGAGCTTCTCGTTCGCGTACGGCAACAAATGCATGAAAAACGCTACAAGCACACGCTAGGGGTCGCTGCGTCGGCTCGCGAACTGGCTGAGAGATTCGGGGCTGATCCCGACAAAGCCGAGCTTGCTGGACTGTTGCACGATTACTGTAAGTGCTGGCCAGTGGAAAAAATGTTTGAGATACTCGTTCGCCACGATATGCCTACAGAGCTTTTGGAAGGGGAAAAAGAGCTGTGGCACGCCTTTGCAGCAGCGATTGTGATCCAGACAGATCTAGGCGTAACGGATGCAGATATTTTACAAGCCGTTCGCTACCATACAACGGGTCGGGCTGGCATGTCCCTGTTAGAAAAAGTCGTTTGTGTGGCAGACTATATAGAACCGAACCGAGTTTACCCTGGTGTCGATTTTATTCGCGCCAAAGCCATGTATGATTTGGATGCCGCCCTGGCCCTCGCCTTGGGAGGCACGATTCAATTTTTGATAGAGAAGCAAAAGACGGTTTTCCCGTTGACATTGACGGCATATAACGATTTGGTTTCCCGCAAAGGGAGAGAAGGAGGGTTTTGATGGTTAAAACAGTAGAAGATTTGGCCCAATTGATTGTGAAGGCAGCGGAGGACAAGAAAGCAGAGAACTTGAAGGTGCTCGATATTAAAAAGCTGTCCGTGATCGCAGACTATTTCATGATTTGCCACGGAAACAACGAGCGTCAAGTACAGGCAATTGTTCGCGAAATCCGTGACCAAGCCCACAAAAACGGCTTTGACGTCCGCGGTATCGAGGGAGCGGATGAAGGTCGCTGGGTACTGGTTGATCTGGGCGATATCGTCATTCATGTTTTCCATCGCGAAGATCGCGAGTTTTACAACCTGGAGCGCCTGTGGAAGGACGCAGAGGAAGTTTCCTTCAGCGAGCAAGGGTAAGGTCAGATGGCATACGCACACATGGCCGCTGTATATGACAGGCTGATGGCGGATACTCCTTATGACCAGTGGCTCGACTGGGTCGAGCGTCATTGGGCAAAGGGAGAGAAGCCTGTGCGGGTCATTGATCTTGGTTGTGGGACGGGCACGATTGCGATCCCACTCGCCAAGCGGGGATACCGCGTTACTGGAGTGGATCTCTCTACAGAAATGCTTGCGATTGCCTATGACAAAATGAGGCAGGAGCAAGTGGATGTAGCGTGGGTGGAGCAGGATATGCGGGAGCTGTCCTTGCCGGAAGCGGATGCGGTCATCTCCTTGTGTGATTCATTGAGCTATCTTACAGAGGAAGCGGATGTGCAGGAAACGTTCAAGCGCGTTTTCGCTCATCTCGCGCCTGGTGGGAGCTTTCTGTTTGATGTGCACAGTCCGTACAAGATGCTGCACATTTTCGGAGACGAGACGTTCACACATGTAGAAGATGAAGTTTCGTACATTTGGCAATGTTTTTGCGACCCACTGCGTCTCGAGGTAGAGCATCAGTTAACGTTTTTCATTCGTCAGCCAAACGGATTGTACGAGCGGATGGAAGAAGAGCATTGGCAACGGGCTTATCAGCCTGTCCAACTGTTGCGCTGGCTGACAGATGTCGGCTTCACAGACATCGTCATCACTGCTGATTACTCGGATATGCCGCCACAAGAAGCGAGTGAGCGCCTATTTTTCTCAGCCCGCAAGCCGAAAAGTTTGACATGATTGGTTCGGATTGACTATAATGGCGTTATAACTACAGATTTCGACGCGTTTAAGAGGAATAGTAGGTATAGGATTCGAGCACTCACAGAGAGTTGACGGATGGTGCAAGTCAACCCGAATCTATCTGAACTCACCTCCCAGCACTTGCCCCCAAGGTCATTTACGCCATGATTGTGTAAGGGTGAGCGGCTTATCCCCGATACGGATGAAACAAGTGGGTGAATGCTTGTCATTTGCCAATCTGGGTGGTACCGCGGGAATGTAAACAACCTCTCGTCCCTTTCGCAAGAGCGATCTGGGATGTGAGGTTTTTTTATAATATCGGAAAGTATATTCTTCTTTGGGTTTCTTCCCGATATTACGGAAAACATTCCGCTCATACGCGATCGCTCAACCTTGAGCAATCCTCGATAGAGGTTTTCTTATTTTCACCTATTTTAAGATGGGAGTGCTTTACCATGGTATTCAGTCATCAAAATGTCGAAAAGAAGTGGCAGCAATATTGGGAGCAGAACAAGACCTTCAAAACCTCCGAGGATGAAGGCAAGAAAAAGTTTTACGCACTCGACATGTTCCCGTATCCATCTGGAGCTGGCCTGCACGTAGGACATCCAGAGGGCTATACGGCTACTGATATTTTGTCCCGCATGAAGCGGATGCAAGGATATAACGTTCTCCATCCAATGGGCTGGGATGCGTTTGGTTTGCCAGCGGAGCAATACGCGCTCGATACAGGAAACGATCCAGCGGAATTCACCGAGCACAATATTAACACCTTCCGCCGCCAAATTAAGTCGCTCGGATTTTCCTACGACTGGGATCGCGAAATCAATACGACCGATCCGAACTACTACAAGTGGACACAGTGGATTTTTACGAAGCTGTATGAGCACGGCTTGGCTTATATTGACGAAGTAGCTGTAAACTGGTGCCCTGCTTTGGGAACGGTTTTGGCAAACGAAGAAGTCATTGACGGAAAAAGTGAGCGTGGCGGACACCCAGTAGAACGCCGCCCAATGAAGCAATGGGTCCTGAAAATTACTGCATATGCGGAAAGACTGCTCGCTGACCTGGATGAACTGGATTGGCCAGAGAGCATCAAGGAAATGCAACGCAACTGGATCGGTCGTTCTGAAGGGGCAGAAGTAACCTTTGGTATCGAAGGTCATGACGAAACCTTTACCGTCTTTACGACTCGTCCAGACACTCTCTACGGAGCAACTTATGCGGTACTGGCTCCTGAGCACAAGCTGGTTGAGCAAATTACCGTACCAACTCAAAAAGAAGCAGTGGAAGCGTACCTGGATCAAGCGAAACGCAAGAGCGATCTGGAGCGTACTGATCTGGCGAAAGAAAAGACAGGAGTATTTACCGGAGCGTATGCGATCAACCCGGTTAACGGCGAGCGTCTGCCAATCTGGATTGCAGATTATGTGCTGATCAGCTACGGAACAGGCTCCATCATGGCAGTTCCAGCGCACGATGAACGCGACTATGAGTTCGCGAAAACGTTTGATCTGCCAATCAAGCAAGTAATCGCTGGTGGTGATATCTCCAAGGAAGCATATACTGGCGACGGAGAGCACATCAACTCCGGCATGCTCGATGGTTTGAACAAAGAACAGGCTATCAGCAAAATGATCGAGTGGCTGGAAGCGGAAGGCAAAGGAAATCGCAAGGTAACGTACCGACTGCGCGACTGGCTGTTCAGCCGTCAACGCTACTGGGGTGAGCCAATTCCGATTCTCCATCTGGAAGACGGCACGATGAAAGTCGTTCCGGAATCCGAACTGCCAATCATGTTGCCAAAAACAAAAGAAATCAAACCATCCGGTACAGGTGAATCGCCATTGGCAAACATCTCGGAGTGGGTTAACACTATCGATCCGGAAACAGGCATGAAAGCACGTCGTGAGACAAACACGATGCCGCAATGGGCGGGTAGCTGCTGGTACTTCCTGCGCTTCATCGATCCACACAACGACAAGGCATTGGCTGATCCAGACAAACTGAAAGAATGGCTGCCAATCGACATTTACATTGGTGGTGCAGAGCACGCGGTACTGCACTTGCTCTACTCTCGCTTCTGGCACAAGTTCCTGTACGATATCGGTGTCGTACCAACCAAGGAACCATTCCAAAAGCTGTTTAACCAAGGGATGATCTTGGGTGAAAACAACGAGAAAATGAGTAAATCCAAAGGCAACGTCGTAAATCCTGACGATATCATCAACAGCCATGGTGCCGACACACTGCGCATGTACGAAATGTTCATGGGACCACTGGATGCTTCGATCGCTTGGTCGACAAAAGGCTTGGATGGTGCACGCCGCTTCTTGGATCGTGTATATCGTCTGTTTGTGGGCGACAACGGTGAACTGAACGAAAAAATCGTGGAAACCTCCAACGTGGCTGGCATGGAGCGCGTGTACCACCAAACTGTGAAAAAAGTAACAGAAGACTACGAGGGCCTGCGATTCAATACAGGTATCTCTCAGTTGATGGTATTCGTCAACGAAGCATACAAAGCGGAAGTTCTGCCGAAGAAATTCATGGAGGACTTTGTGAAAATGCTGTCTCCTATCGCTCCGCACTTGGGTGAAGAGCTATGGGAAAAACTCGGTCACAGCGAGAGTCTGGCTTACGCAGCATGGCCTACGTATGACGAAGCGAAGCTGGTTGAAGACGAGGTAGAAATCGTCCTGCAAATTAACGGTAAAAACAAAGAGAAGCTGCTCATCGCTTCTGATTCGACCAAAGAACAGATGGAAGAGATGGCGAAAAACAACGAGATGATTAAAGAGCTGATTGAAGGAAAAACGATCGTCAAAGTCATCGCTGTTCCAGGCAAACTGGTGAATATCGTCGTTCGTTAAGAAAAGGACGGCACGGAAATAAGAAGAGGAGTGGGGCCTGCGAGTGACAGGTATCCACTCCTTTTTTTGTAAATATCGCTTCTTCGTTTTGCGCTAATGCGGCTGATTGTTTAAATTTCGTGCAACCAGTTCCTGATCCTCGGCAAACTTCGCTTGTGTGCGGCGAAACACTTGGGCGAAAAGCCCGGGAATCCCGTCTTGCAAAGGAATCAGACCTTCCCCCGTAATTCCACCGGGCACGCAGACCCTCTTTTGCAAAGTAGGGAGGGTGAATGCTTCTTCGCGTAAAAGATCTGCCATTCCAATTAGCATTTGCGTGGTCATGTAAGTAGCAGCTTCTGCGGAAATGCCAGTTTCTTCAACAGCTTCTTGAATCATTTGCTGCAAAATATAGCTGATAAACGCAGGACCACAACTGACAATGTCAGAAGTAATTCGTAAAAATGGCTCCGAAATCTCTACAGGGGAGCTAATGTGGGCAAACAGACTTCGTATAAAATGACGTTGTTCCTCTTGGATACGTGATCCAAATTCACATAAGCTGACTCCGCTCATTACAGCATTTGTTATTGAAGGAACAACTCTGGCAACGGCACAAGGAACTTGAGACTCCAAATCGGCCAGCTTGATCGGACTGGTGATCGTAATCAACAGGTGTTCCGGCGTTAGTGCGGGAGCAATTTGTTCGAGCATCACGCTATATTCCAGTGGCTTGACGCACAGAACGATTGTAGCAGCTTCTTTGACCAAATCGGCATTACTGTGCGCGACAATGAGCCCGGGATGTTTTTCTGCCAGTTGCTGCGCCTTCGCAGGGGTTCTGTTGCTGATAATGATATGACCAGGACTAAGCGCCTTGGCCGACAGCAATGATTCAATCAAGATACTGCCCATGCTGCCCGTACCAATGAACCCAATTCTATTCATGGGCATACCTCCCTCCAATATTCTTTTCCCATTCTATGTAGGAGTGTCTATGATCATGACCAGATCTCATTGTACCACCAGCCGATCCTTTATCCGTGTAAACATCTTGTCGCCAATTCCTTCAATCTGTTTCAGGTCATCCGCCGAACGAAATGGACCTTGTTTTGACCGGTAATCCACGATTGCCTTGGCACGCGCTTCTCCAATGCCGGGAAGGCTCATGAGCTCTTCTGCAGTTGCCGTGTTGAGATTAATGGCTGAGGAGGCACCAGTGGTGGATACGCTGGCAGCAGATTGTACAAGGCCAATGGATGTAGAGACTGGCTCGCTTGCCCCTTTAGCCGGGATGACAAGAGCTGCTCCATCTGTGAGCGGCGCTGCCAAATTGATCTGGACAAGGTCAGCATCAGGTAGTGCTCCTCCTGCTTTTTCGATGGCATTTGCGACACGTGTACCTGGTTCAAATTGGTACAAACCGGGATTTTTTACTCGCCCTTTCACATCGACAAAGAGAGGAGGGGAGAGTTGTTTCTTATCCTTATCTGTTTCCGGTGTCGTTTTTACAGGCTTGGCAGGTTGAGCAGTTGCTGAATCATCAGTCCCTTCTTTTGTTTCAACATCCGATGCCGCATAAGCAGGAGAATGCAACGGTAGTTCGCCAGTCTTATGCGATTGGTCGCGTTGATATAACCAAAAGCTACAACCGACAAACAGAACAGCCGAAGTCAACAAGATGAAACGACGATAACGCTCCCACCACTCCAGCACCATAACAAAAAAACCTCCCGTCCTTCACATAGCAATACGTGCATAGAGAGAACTTGTTCTCTATTAACGATGCTACGAAAAGTAAGAGAGGGTCTGCAAATTTATTTATTGTGTTTGCGCTGTTTAGCCGATATGCTGCAGCGAATTTTTCTTGCGACGAAGGTCTACATTCGGGCTGACATAAGGCTCAAAATTGTGCTTTTGCTCAATGAAGATTTGATGCCACAGCATGAAGACCAGGATCGTCCAGATTTTGCGGCTGTAATCCGCATTGCCTTCGCGGTGTTCATCGAGCATGTACAGCACATAGGCCTTATTGATCAAATTATCCACCTTGGATTCGAAAATGATCTCTTTTGCCCATTTGTAAAATTCGTTTTTGAGCCAATGACGAGTCGGAACAGGGAAGCCCAGTTTCTTTCTCGTTTGGATCTCAGGTGGCAAGAAGTCTTTCATCGCTTCACGAAGCACGTGCTTGGTCGTGCCGTTGGCAATTTTGTACTTTGTTGGAATGGTAGCGGCGAATTCAAACACCTTCAGATCAATGAAAGGCACTCGCAACTCCAAAGAATTGGCCATGGTCATCTTGTCGGCCTTCATCAAAATGTTGCCTCTGAGCCATGTATGAATGTCCAAGTATTGCATCTTGGTCACATCGTCGTATTCAGAAGCGCGTTTGTAAATCTCTTCAGTAATGGTGAAAGGAGATACATACGATTCCGAGCGGGTAATATCTTCCATGACGACACGCTTTTTCATCTCTTCGCTGAAAATCAGTGCGTTTCCGAAGAAGCGTTGTTCAACCGTTTTCGATCCACGGATGAGGAAGTTTTTCCCTTTTACCTGATCGGGGAGGCGTTCTGCCATGTATCCGATGGATTGACGCATCCAGCCCGGCATCCCGGAAAACATTTTGAGAGAATGAGGCTCTCTGTAAATATTGTATCCGCCAAAAAATTCATCTGCACCTTCACCGGACAATACGACGGTTACGTGTTCACTCGCCATCTGTGCTACGAAATAGAGCAGGATGGCAGATGGGTCCGCTACCGGTTCGTCTTGATGCCAGATCAGTCGTGGCAATTCATCCATGTACTGCTTGGCGTTTATCACGCGCTCGAAATGCTCCGATCCCAAATATGCTGCGGTTCGCTTCGCATAATCGAGCTCGCTATAACCAGGAATATCTGAACCGACAGAAAAAGATTTGACTGGCTCGAATGTACGCAGCATCCCAACGATACTGCTTGAGTCAACACCACTAGACAAGAAGGCACCACGAGAAACTTCGCTAATCCGGTGTTTGTCGACAGATTCGAGCATGACACTGCGCGTACCCTCCACAAAATAAGAGAACGGCTTGCTTTCATCAGGCTTGAATTCTACATCCCAGTACCTTTCCAGCTTGATCAGGTCATTTTCAATTACGAACGAGTGTGCAGGCGGTATACGGTAAATGCCAGCAAACATCGTTTCAGGATCAGGTACATATTGGAACGTCAAATAGTGATAAAAAGCGGTTGGATTCACTTCACGCTTGAATCCTGGCAGCTCCAGCAAACTCTTAATCTCGCTGGCAACCCCGATCGAATCATTCGTCTCGACATAGTAGAGAGGCTTGATTCCAAAATGGTCACGTGCCCCAAACAGACGTTTTTTACGGGAGTCGTAGATTGTAAAGCCAAACATCCCGCGTAAATGCTTAGGTGCATCTGTTCCTACCTCTTCATAAAGGTGGAGGATGGTTTCAATATCAGAATCGGTATGGAAAACGTGACCGATGTCCTTTAACCATTGTTGTAACTCTTTGTAATTGTAGATTTCGCCGTTACCAATAATCCAGATGTCACGTGTTTCGTTAAACAGCGGTTGATGTCCGCCTTCCACGTCAATGATGCTTAAACGACGAAAGCCCAGGGCGATGTTGTCTTCAAGGTGAAAACCATCGTCATCTGGACCACGGTGCAGGATGACACCCGTCATTGCACTAATCGCTTCTTGTTGAACAGGCTTTTGCCGCTTGTTATAGAGTGATACGATTCCGCACATAAGAAATGACTCTTCCTCTCACTGGATTGCTCCTGCTAACTCTATCATGTATCGACCATCAGCGCAATCTCTTATGAGTGCCAGTGATTGACCTCGAAAACGCTGATTCTACAAGGGAATTAGCCTTTCTTCTTTTCTATTTTTGTCCCCATTCGGTTAGATATACTCCCTGAGGAGACCATGAATCGTTCGACAAAACGGTTCATGAAAGAACAGGACGGGGGGATTGCAGTGTCAGTATGGATAGCAAGCCTAGCGATGATGATTGGTCTTATTCTGTCCGCCTATTTGCATCCTGCTTGGCTGCTGTTGGCTGCGGGCGTATCATGGGCACTCGTTGCATGTATCCCGTTACCATACCGCAAATACGTCGCATACTACTCACTGATTTCTATTCTAGCAGGTCTCTTTTTTTATGGGTACGAGAATCTCCACAGCTCTGAAGTGAAACCATTGGCAGAAAGGGAGCAGAGCATTTGGATAGAAGGAGTCATTGATTCTCCTGTGAGACGGGACGGGGATGTAGCACGTTTTTTTGTCACGATAACATCCTGGGGTGAAAACGAGCGTGATCAAAATGAGCATCGGTCTTTCGAAAAAATCGCGCTTCGTGTTAAACTTGCTTCTTTCCAGGAAGCTGTACAAATAGAGCAGTGGAGTCGTGGCAGTGTTGTCGTGGCACCGATTCGACTATCCTTACCGGCTCCCGCGCGCAATCCTTATGCGTTCGACTACGCTAGCTACTTGTATTGGCAAGGTGTCCATGTCACAGGGGAAACAAGCTTTCAATCGGTAGCGATGACACCTGCTTTTTCCGTGTGGGCGAGCTTCCAAGAATGGCAGGACTCGGGTGCCAAGCGAATTGAATCATTATTTACAGATACAGAAACGGCGGGATACATGAAGTCGCTCCTGCTTGGTCTTGGACAAGAGGTGAACCCTGAGCTTGCGGCGATGTATTCGAATTTGGGCTTAAGTCATATCCTCGCGATTTCCGGTTTGCATGTGACATTGGTCAGTTCCATGTTTATGTGGTGTTTGGAGCGGATTGGAATCAGACGCAGACTGGCATTTGTCGTAACGATTTTGTTCTTGATCGGGTATGTTCTCCTGGTGGGAGCAAGCGCGTCCGCGATTCGATCTGGATTGATGGGAAGTGTAGGTCTTCTCTGTCAAGTAATTGGAAAGAGGTTGGATGGCAAGGACGTTTGGGCTGGGGCACTTATTCTGATGCTGGTGGTAAATCCGTATCAGCTGTGGCATGTCGGTTTTCAGCTTTCTTTTGCGGTGACACTTGGTCTGATTATTTTTGTTCCATATAGCTTGCATGTGTTTATCCGGGTACCCGTCTGGATTCGTACACTTGTGGCGGTTACTTTGTCAGCCCAGCTCGTTTCTTTTCCGTTTCTCATCTACCATTTTCATCTGTTTTCACCTGTGTCATGGCTGGTCAATTTGGTGGTGACACCGATTCTTTCGGCCATAGCGCTACCATTCGGGTATATCGCGGTTGTCCTCGATTTCGTCCACCCGTTTTTGGCGGTGCTCCCTGTTTGGATATCGACGGCAATGTTGAAATGGATTCATCTCCCGTTGTTTGCTATTGAAAAAATAAGGCTCCCCTTCACTTATTGGCCGCATCCTTCGTGGTGGTGGCTTGCTTTGTATACCTGTTTTTTGGGGGTACTGCCCATTGCATGGAGGTTGGGCTATCATCGAAAGCGTGATATAATGCTTACTTTCGTTATATTTCTCTCGTTCATAGTAGTGGCCAGACAGCCGTTTTCAGGAGTCGAAGAAGTGCGAATTACCTTCCTTGATGTCGGACAAGGGGATTCCATCGTTGTCGAAATTGGTGATAAGAAGGTATACTTAATGGATGCGGGTGGGACAATGCGGTTCCCAGCGGCTGAACCATGGATGGAAAAGCGTGACCCATTTGAGGTGGGGAAAGACGTCGTTCTGCCGTTTTTGATGGCCAGAGGAATCGAGAAAATCGATCGTGTCATCATGACGCATGGCGATCTGGATCACATCGGGGGATTCAAATCGCTTGTTCCTCATTTTTCTTTTGGAGAGGTATTGGTGAATGGAACAGTACCTTCGAAATTGGAGGGCGAGATTGTCCGGCTTTTCCAACAGGAAGGAGTTCCGATACTAACCGGGCTTCCGGGTCAATCATGGTCAGATGGACCGGGAATCGAGTGGAAGTGGCTGCACCCAGGCGAATCGACCTTCTCAGGAAATGATGCATCCGTAGTACTCCAGCTGACTGCTTTCAACAAGTCTGTATTGTTTACGGGTGACATTGAAAAGGATGGAGAAAGTCAGCTTGTTCAAAACGGTTTGACTTCTGTGGATGTTTTGAAAGTAGCTCATCATGGAAGCAATACATCGAGTACCGAAGAGCTCCTTGCAGTCATAGCACCAAAAGCTGCTGTCATCTCTGCCGGGGTGAAAAATCGATACGGGCATCCTTCGTCCGAAGTGCTGCTTCGCTTAAAAAAATCGGGTTCTGCTGTGTACAGAACGGATGCTCATGGAGCGATTACGCTGGTTATTACACCTGCGGGATTGTATTGGCAGACCCAAATAATGGATACATAATCTGTTTGCAACTTTTTCAATGAGCGAACCGTCTGTAGGGGGGAGAAGCGAATATGCATGAGGCAGAGTTGATCAGGATGGCGCAATCCGGGGATCATGACGCGCTAGTCGAACTGCTTCGATCTATTGAGACCTCCGTTTACCGAAGCGCTTATTATATTCTAGGGAACGAACAAGACGCGCTTGATGCCTCCCAGGAAGTCCTCATTCGAATTTATCGAAAGTTGGACACCTATCAGGAAAAAGCAAAGTTCTCTACCTGGGTACAACGCATTGTCAGCAACGTCTGTATGGATAAATTTCGCGCGAAGAAGGAAACGGTCTCAATTGACGAGCACGAGTTGATCATTCCTGATCGTAACAACGTAGAAGAAGAAATCCTTCTCACCGGGCTGTCGAATGACATTCAGGAAGCCATCGGAAGATTGCCAAAGCAATATCGGATGGTTGTAGTACTCCGCTATCTGGAGGATTTGTCCTATCAAGAAATAGCGGAGGCGCTAGATTTGCCGCTTAACACGGTAAAGTCGTACTTATTTCGGGCTAGGCAACAGTTACAGGAGCTGTTGTACGACTACCAGAAAGGGGGGATCGGTTGATGACCAACGAAGAGATTTTTGAACTCATGCAGCGGGATCTGGATGGAGATCTGTCGGAGTCCGAGCAAGAACTGCTCCTACGTTTGATCCAGAAAGATGCTGATCTGCAGCTTATGTACAACCGTTTGAAAGATGTGTCACAACAATTAGAACATCTGCCCCCTGTCGTACCTCCGATCAGCATCGTAGATTCTATCCTGCCCAAGCTGGAGTTAGCCGCTGCAAAGCCTGTTGCGGTGAAATCTACGGTGAACGAGGAAATCCTGCCCACTCTGGAAGTTAAGCGCGAGTCGTCTTCGCTGCCGGAATCAAAAAAGTGGAAGCGGATGAAAGTGTGGATGGCCAGTCTTGGTAGTACGGCCGTCGCTGCTAGCTTATTGGTTGGCGTGCTGTTTTCGGGCGGTGATGGTAAGAAGCATGAAGTCGATTCGTTCCAGAACGGAACGGACATGACGCCAGCGGTCGTGGAACAACCCAAAGTTCCAGTCGATCCTACTCCTCAAAGCAATAATCCAATACCTTCAAATCCAAAAGAGGAAGAGGGCAAGGCCAAAAAGTCTACTGGAGCGGCTACTCAGACAAAGAGTAAAAAGCCACCGGCAAAGAACGTTCAAAAGCAAACACAGCCACCGAAGAAAACGAATCCGACACCACCACCAAAGAAAGCTGTACCTCCAACTCCAGTAGTTACAGAGGATCAACCAACGGGATGGCCGATCGGACTGGACGAGAATCCGGACAGAGAAGACAAAGAACCTGCTAATGACGATAAGGACGACGGCGGGGACAAGCAAGAGGAGAAAGACAAGGGAAAAAATAAAGAGAAGAAAAAAAATAAAGATAATGACTAACTTTTTTCCGCGTATGGACCGGCACCGCTTGCGGGGATTTTGCGTATAGTACATTATCAAGCACCCCCTGCTTACCGTTTGGGGAGGAGGAATCCCGGGGCTTTTCCCTAAACGTTTACATAGAGGTGCCAACGGATGAAAAAACCGCTACTGATTCACTGGTGGCGGTTTTTTTTCGCTTTGCCCTGATCAACATGTGCTATAATAACGCAGGTAAGAAGGAAGGAAAGGGGAGAAAACGTATGCCACTCCTATCGGCTATTCGCGAAATACGGCAAAAACAATTCTCGCCGATCTACGTCTTATACGGTCCAGAGTCTTTTATGGCCGAAGATTTATTGGCGTTGGCTCGCAAAGAAATGATTGATCCAGAATTTACGGATTTGAATTTGAGTGTGTACGATTGTACGGAAACAGGATTGAGTGAAATTTTGCAGGATGCGGAGACCTTGCCGTTTATGGGTGAGCATCGATTGGTGATTGCCAGACAAGCCTACTTTTTAACAGGAAGTAAGCCTTCGACCAAGGTAGAAAGCGATCCGGATGCTCTGCTCGATTATTTGCAAAATCCACCTCCGTATACCACACTTATTCTACATACAGAAGCTGACAAGCTCGATGAAAGAAAAAAGCTGGTCAAAACACTGCAACAAAAGGCGAAAGTGATCCCATTTCCGTTGCTAAAAGACGGAGATTTGTACGGCTGGGTGGAGAGGCAAGCAGGTAAATACCAGGCGAAAATCGATCGTCAGCAAGCCATGAAGCTTGTGGAGCGAGTGGGAGCCGAGCTGCGTCTTCTGGACAAGGAAATCGAAAAGATGGCTCTGTTTGTCGGGGTGGGTGAAAGCATCACGGACGACGTCATCGAGCTGCTCGGGGCACGTACGCTGGAGCAGGATGTATTCGCCCTGATTGAACAGGTCGCTTCGGGGAGATTGGACAAGGCACTCCGGATGATGTACGACTGCATGAAAACAGGAGAGGAGCCGATCAAGCTGCTGGCACTCTTGGCGAGACAGTTCCGCATGCTGTTGCATGTAAAGCAATTGGCTCCACGAGGTTATTCGCAGCAACAAATGGCAGGCATGATTAAAATGCATCCTTACGCGGTGAAAAAAGCAATGGAGCAAGCGCGTCATTTTTCCGAGGAGTCGTTGAAAAAGCTGTTGGGCATTCTGGCAGAAGAAGATTTTCGGATGAAGTCGGGGCAAGTGGACAAGCGTCTCGCCCTCGAATTATTCGTTGCACGTGCACACGACGAACGAACAAAACGGTCGTGATATTTTTACAGTAAAAAACCCCTAGAACTAGATGTTCGCGGGGTTTTTTGCGCTTGGTCTCTTACGCTACAGGAGCGCTCAGAACGTTAAGCTTTTTCATCAAACGAGACTTTTGACGGTTTGCTGCGTTTTTATGAATGAGACCTTTCGAAGCGGCCTTGTCCAGCTTTTTCACAGCCACCAGAAGAGTAGATTTCGCTAATGCTACATCGGAAGCAGCGACAGCTTTCTCAAAGCTCTTGATGGAAGTACGCAGATCAGACTTTTGAGAAGCACGGTGTGCGCGACGCTTTTCGATTGTTTTGGTGCGTTTAATCGCGGATTTAATGTTTGGCATGTGTGTCACCTCCTTAATACGACCATAGACATACAGTCATACAACAAAGTAATTCTAGCATGGGGCGAACCCATTTGCAAGAAAGGATTCGGAATAAAAATGAAGGATTCAAGCAAGCTAGTAGCAGGAACAAAATGGTCAGTACTTTTTTCACTTCGGATCAAAGGAGCTGAAGAACATGGCACATAACATTGACTTGTCTGGTTATTCCATTCGAACGGATCTGGCTTTGGAGGCCCACGAGCTTGCCCAGCAGCAAAACCAGAGTGATATTGAGGGGATTTGGCTGCAAGCTGACGACAGCGAGCCGAATGTGAAAGTAACGAGATTGCATGTGGAAACAGAGGAAGCGGGGAAGGAAATCGGCAAGCTCCCGGGGCATTACCTTACGATTGAAGTGCCCAAGCTGCGGGATAACGATACATCGATCGAGGAGCAGGTGGCCAAGCGATTCTCCGTCGAATTTGCAATGTTCCTCAAGCAACTGGGAATCACCCCAGACAAAAAGGCTCTCGTCGTTGGTTTGGGTAACTGGAATGTGACTCCCGATGCGCTTGGACCAATGGTTGTAGAAAATTTGTTGATTACACGCCATCTATACACGCTGGCGCCTGAAACCGTTGGAGAAGGGTATCGGGAAGTCAGTGCGCTATCACCGGGTGTCCTTGGGATAACAGGTATAGAAACGAGTGAGATTATTTTTGGTGTCGTGGAAAAAAGCAAACCCGATTTTGTCATCTGTATCGATGCTCTTGCGTCCCGCGCCTTGCACCGGGTCAACACGACGATTCAAATATCGGATACAGGGATTCATCCCGGATCAGGGGTCGGAAACAAGCGCAAAGCGATTGATCAGAAGACACTTGGTGTGCCTGTGATTGCGATAGGAGTCCCTACGGTTGTTTTTGCCTCCACGATTGTAAATGATGCGATTACATATTTGCTGGGGCATTTTGGACAATCGATGGTGGAGAGCAAGCGGGCGTTTAACAAACTGGCATTGAGTACGCTGCCCGAGCGGAAGGAACCGTATACGGAAGAGGATTTGCCTGACTTGGAATCCCGCAAGACATTCATGGGATTGGTAGGTTCACTGCCGGAAGAAGAGAAACGGCAACTGATTCATGAGGTCCTCCGACCGCTGGGACAGGATCTGGTCGTCACCCCAAAAGAAATTGATGATTTTATTGAAGGCGTGGCGAATGTGATCGCAACAGGTCTGAATCGCGCCTTGCACAGTGCTGTAAATGCAGAAAATAGCGGCTCGTATACCCACTAAGCCGTGAAAAGCTAGAGTGAGAGAGAAAAGCTAGAAAAGGGTTCTATCGTCTCTATGAGCCTCATAAGCTAAAGCATAGACAAGCGCGAGGGAAAGTTCTCCCGACGTGCAACCATGCTACAGCTAGAGGAGTGAGACAGATGGCGACTCTCATTCAACGCCAATTCGTTGTTCTTTCATTTATAACCGCCTTCCTGTTTGTCATGACAGGAGTGCTTTCGCTCGGCGGTAACCGAATCGCAATTTCGTCCTCAGCCATTCAACAGGCCGCTTCTCATATTTCCAGTCTGGCGATTTTGGGATGGATGGGGCAGGAGATTCCGGTTTTGTCCGAAACCGTGCAAGCACAGGCCGATGATCGCACGAATAGCGTAACCGGTTTTCTCTTTCGCTTGGCAACCAATATACAGCCGGGAGACTTGCGTAGCCTGTTAGGCAGGGAATTGCCTGGGATGGTGACGACAGAGGATGCCAGATTTGTCGTACAGGGAAAGGGAGCTTCTCTCGCAGATTTTTACTTGGAGTATCCCGCCCATCCGGGACAGGTAGCAGATCAATCGCAAGTAGTTCCAATCGTAGAGCCAAAGCCGGAGGATACCACAAAGTCAGGCGAAGCAAAGCCAGCACCTGTTCCCAATTCAATTACGGATGGCAAGAAAATCGTGTACATCTACAACTCGCACAACCGGGAATCGTGGTTTAGTGAGACGAAGTCAGTGGGAACCTCGGTCGATCATCCTACGAGAAATATATCGTTAATCAGCAAGCATTTATCAGAAGCGTTGAATGACAGAGGAATTGGTTCCGATGTGAGCACCGACGACATCTATCAGCAGCTGTTGAACAAAAAAATGCATTACTCTTTCTCCTACGCGGAATCTTTGCAAGTGGTCAAAGCCGCAACGGAGAAAAACAAGGAACTGTACTACTTCTTTGATTTGCATCGAGACACAGCGCCACGAGAGCGTACGACGGTCACAATCAAAGGAAAAACGTATGGAAGAGTATTGTTTGTCATCGGAAAAAGGAATAAAAGCTACGAGAAAAATGAGGCGTTTGCGACTGAACTACATGAGTTGATGGAAAAAATGTACCCAGAGCTTTCGCGTGGCGTAATGGAAAAAGGCGCAAAAACGGATCATGGCGAGTATAATCAGTCCCTCTCCCCGGGAAGCCTGTTAATAGAAATAGGTGGTACGGAAAACAGCGTGCAGGAAAGCAAGAATACGGCAGAGGCACTGGCTGACGTTTTCGCAGCCTATTATCAGCAAGCTGAAAAAGTAGGCAAAACAGTTTCTGACGAGCCTGCAAAGAGGTGACGGGCATGAACGTGACGATGAAGCTGACTGGACTGTTAATCATCTTGCTGGTCGGGGTAGTTTTGGGATTGCAAACGGCTGAGCGCGGAATATCCAAGGTGAGTGGAGTGCCTGAGGGGCAAGCGCAAACCTTTTCCATCAAAAAAGTGGACCAAGGTCAAGTGGAGATTGCGGTAATGGGAAAGCAGGTTCAGACTGCTAATCCGAAGGAAATGGTCAACTACGTCAGTCGGATCGGTTTGACTTTGGGCGGAAGCATTAAAAGTGGGGCGCAGAGTTTTGTCGATTGGGTCGGGAGTTTTTTTGAACCGTGAAAATGGTTTATGCGCAAAAAGAAGGGGTGCAGAAAGCCCCAGTGACAAAAGACCCGTACAGGCGGGTCTTTTGCATGTGACCACAGATACATCATACGATCTGCTAAAACAGTGCAAGTGAGGCTACATCAACAATGAAAGGGCTATCATAAAATTCCCCTAGATCATTTTTTAGTGCAAGCAAAATATTCTTTTTAGTCAGTAAAGAGCTAATAGTTTGAATTTATTGTGTTGCGAAAAAATTGAATAAATGTCATAATGTCTATTGATAGGGCTATTTTGGAAGTATATATCGGTGAGAGAGGTGAGCCACGTGTCACATCCTGTCCTGCAAATCGAAAACCTGCAAACGCACTTTTTCACGGACCGCGGCCAAATCCCTGCCGTTGATGGCGTGACGATCACGGTACAAAAAGGAGAAGTAGTCGGTATCGTAGGCGAATCCGGCTGCGGAAAGAGCGTTACCTCCCTTTCCGTTATGAAGCTAGTACCCAACCCCCCAGGGAGAATCGTGGGAGGCTCGATTAAATTCAAGGGGGAGGACCTCGTATCTGTTGACGAAAAGCGAATGAGAGACATCCGCGGAAATGAAATTGCGATGATCTTCCAGGAGCCGATGACGTCTTTAAATCCGGTGTTTACGATTGGAGACCAGATAGGAGAATCAGTCCGATTACATACGAAGGCGAGCAAAAAGGACGCAAGAGCACGTGCTATTGAGATGTTGAAAAAAGTCGGAATTCCTCGAGCGGAAGCGATTGTCGATGAATACCCGCACCAGCTTTCCGGAGGCATGCGGCAGCGTGTCATGATTGCGATGGCAATGGCCTGCAATCCAGCGCTTCTGATTGCAGACGAGCCTACTACTGCGCTCGACGTGACGATTCAAGCGCAGATTTTGGACCTGATGCGCCAACTCAACCGAGAAGCTGACACAGCCATTCTCCTCATCACCCACGATCTTGGGGTCGTCGCGGAAATGTGTCACCGCGTCGTGGTGATGTACGCAGGGAACGTGATTGAACAAGGAGATGTTCGTACGATTTTAAAAAATCCGAAGCATCCTTATACGATCGGCTTGTTGAATTCGTTGCCGAAGCTGGAAGGATCACAGGAGCGTCTCTATTCGATTCCAGGCAACGTCCCGATTCCGGGTTCTCTTACTGTCGGATGCCGTTTTGCACCAAGATGCGATAAAGTATCAGACCGATGCCGCAGTGAGATGCCAGAATTAAAAGTGGTAGGGGACAATCACCTTTCCCGTTGCTGGCTGACCGAATAACCCGAGAGGAGCATGCAGGTGGCTGAAGATCTTCTGATTGTAAAAAATTTAAAAAAATACTATCCAATCACAGGCGGTGTTCTTGGAGGGGAAATAGGTGTAGTAAAGGCGGTAGATGACGTATCGTTTACCGTTAAGAGTGGCGAAACTTTGGGGCTGGTAGGGGAGAGCGGCTGTGGAAAGTCCACGACGGGGCGTTCCTTGCTGCGACTGATAGAACCGACCTCAGGTGAAATCAACTTTGACGGGACAGATGTCATGTCACTTTCCACAGATGCAATGAGAAAGATGAGACGTGACATGCAAATTGTCTTTCAGGATCCGTTTGCTTCACTTAATCCTAGACATAATATTGAGAAGATATTGGAAGAGCCTCTGATTGTACATGGTTTGGGTTCTTCGGCAGAGCGAAAAAAGCGCGTGCAGGAAATGCTGGAGATCGTTGGTCTGAGCAGCTATCACGCGAGCCGCTATCCGCATCAATTCAGTGGAGGACAGAGGCAGCGGATCGGCATTGCGAGAGCACTGATGCTCAAACCCAAATTGATCGTTGCGGATGAGCCTGTGTCTGCACTGGACGTGTCGATTCAGTCGCAGGTGCTCAATCTCATGCAGGATTTGCAACGCGAATTCGGCCTTACATACTTGTTCATTGCCCACGATTTGAGTGTAGTGCGTCATATCAGTGATCGGGTAGGCGTGATGTACCTCGGCAGAATTGTCGAGCTGACGACGAGCAGCCAATTGTACGCCAATCCGCTCCATCCGTACACGAAAGCATTACTGTCGGCGGTACCTTCGCCAGACCCTGATGCAGTACGTGAAAGAGTTATCCTCCAGGGAGATGTGCCGAGCCCTGCAAAACCTCCGAGTGGTTGTACATTCCATACGAGGTGTCCCCATGTGACAGAGGAGTGTCGTACTGTCCGACCAGAATTTGCGGACACAGGCGACGGTCACTTTGTTGCTTGTCACTTATACAAGTCCTAATCGACAAAAGGGAGTTTGCCTGCCGAATAGGAAGTCTTGTAAAGGGGGGATGCAAAGCAGGAGGTATTGTATCGACCATCAACCAAAAAGGAACATGCGACCATTCATTAGAAAAAGGGGGATGTTTTCATGAAGAAGAGGGTTCTCTCCGCAACCATGACTAGCCTAGTGGCGCTGGCCATGCTGATTGCAGGATGCTCTAGCACTTCTACGACACAAGCGCCGGCAGAACAACCAAAGACAGAAACTCCGGCACCTGCAACTGAGCCTGCAAAAACTGGACCGAAGCAATTAATCGTCGGTCGCGGTGCAGACACAAAAGGGCTTGACCCAATCACGCAAACAGATGGTGAGACATTTAAGGTAACCGAGAACGTTATGGATACATTGATTGGCTTTGCGGATGGCTCAACAGAGCTCGCTCCATCGTTGGCTGAGAAATGGGAAGTAACTCCTGATGGTCTCGTTTATACGCTGAAACTGAGATCAGGCGTGAAATTCCACGATGGAACTGATTTCAATGCAGAGGCGGTCAAATACAACTTTGAACGCTGGAGCGACAAGAGCCATCCACAGCATTCACCAGAGGGCTTCGAGTACTACGTAAGCCAATTTGGTGGTTACAAGGGTGACGCGACTCATAT
Organism: Brevibacillus sp. AF8; assembly: GCF_021270385.1. Taxonomy (NCBI): domain Bacteria; kingdom Bacillati; phylum Bacillota; class Bacilli; order Caryophanales; family Paenibacillaceae; genus Brevibacillus; species Brevibacillus sp. AF8. The sequence goes on from NZ_JAGQDN010000016.1 coordinate 67,890, forward strand.
CATCAAATCCGTGGAAGCAGTCGATCCGACCACTGTAAAATTCACGTTGAATCGTCCACTGGCTCCATTCCTTGCCAACCTGGCAATGTCTCCTTTCGCGATTGGCTCGCCTGAGGCATTGAAAAAGGATGTTAAGAAATTTAATGAGCATCCAATCGGTACAGGACCTTTCAAATTCGTAGAGTGGAAGCGCAACGACACCATCACACTCGAGAAAAACCCTGATTACTGGAACCCAGGATATCCGAAGCTGGATAAATTGGTGTTCAAGGTCATCCCAGAAAACACTGCACGTCTGACTGCATTGGCATCTGGTGAAATTGACTTGATGGATGGTCTAAACACAGACGATATCCCGGCAGTAAAAGACAATAAAGACTTGCAACTCTTCCTTCGTCCTACTAATAACATTGGATACATCGGCTTTAACGTAGAGAAGAAGCCACTCGACAATCCAAAAGTTCGTGAAGCTATTGCTTATGCGATTAACAAACCTGAAATCGTAACTGCCTTCTTCGATGGGGTTGGAGAACCAGCAGTCAACCCAATGCCAAAAACAATGTGGGGACATAACAACGATATTAAAGATCGTGAGTTCAACCTCGATAAAGCAAAACAATTGCTGGCCGAAGCAGGACATCCAAACGGTTTTAAAATCAAGTTTTGGGCAATGCCAGTTCCACGTCCGTACATGCCAGAGGGTGTGAAGATTGCAGAAGCAATCCAGCAAGACCTGAAGAAAATCGGGGTTGATGCTGAGATCGTGACGATGGAATGGGCAACGTATTTGGAAAAGACTCGTTTGGGTGAGCAAGAAATGTTCATGCTTGGTTGGACAGGTGACAATGGCGACCCTGACAACTTCCTGGCTGTCTTGCTCGACAAAAATAACATCGGAAGCAACAACTATACACGCTGGGCAAACGAAGAAGCACATCAATTGATGATGAAAGCACAGTCCACTCCAGACCAAGCAGAGCGCGAAAAAATGTACAAACAAGTACAAGAGATCATCTTCAAAGATGTGCCAATGGTTCCGCTGGCACACTCTACACCAGCATTGGCAGGAAAAGCGAATATCATAGATTACAACCCGCATCCAAAAGGGTCTGAAAGTTTGGAAAAGGTAGATTTCAAGTAAGCTGATTCATCGTAAAAGGGTAAGAGGAGTGCATACCTCTTCTTACCCTTCTTTCATTATTTGGCGATTATTTTATGCAGGAAGGCGAGGAGATGGCATTGCTAGCTTACAGCATTCGAAGAATTTTAATGCTCATTCCTGTCTTAGTGGGCATGTCAATCATCGTTTTTTCCATTATTCGTGCCATCCCTGGTGATCCGGCTTTGACGATTTTGGGAGAAAAGGCAACACCACAAGCGATTGCAGACATACGAGAAGCGTTGGGATTGAATAATCCGTGGTACATACAGTATTTCGATTATATGAAAGATATTTTGAGCGGAAATCTTGGGGAATCGTTACAAACGAATGCGCCGATTTCAGATGAAATCATGCCTTATTTGGCGGCGACGACTGAACTTACGATTGTGAGTATGCTGATTGCGGTGTTTATCGGTGTAAATGCAGGGATTCTTTCTGCGTGGAAGCAAAACTCCTGGTTTGACTACTGTGCGATGTTGATCGCCTTGGTTGGTGTATCCATGCCAATTTTTTGGCTAGGTTTGATGGAGCAGTGGGTGTTTGCCCAAGAGCTGAAATGGCTGCCATCAGTTGGTCGCGACGATTCGCGTAATCCCGTAGAGGCCATTACGCACTTTTATATACTGGATACGATGATGGCTGGTCGCTGGGATCAGCTATGGGAAGTTATCAAGCATTTGATCCTGCCAGGCATTGCATTAGGTACGATCCCGATGGCGATCATTGCACGTATCACTCGTTCGAGCATGCTGGAAGTCATGCGTGCCGACTACGTCAGAACCGCTCGTGCAAAAGGGCTGACACAGTTTTGGGTCGTGTACAAGCATGCGCTGAAAAATGCAATGATCCCTGTTTTGACGGTAATTGGTTTGCAAACAGGGTTGCTGCTGGGTGGAGCTGTTTTGACAGAGACGATCTTCGGATGGCCAGGTGTCGGTCGTTATATTGTGACCGCCATTGGAAACCGTGACTATCCGGTTATCCAATCCGGTATCCTTGTGATCGCGACGATTTTCGTCCTGATCAATCTCTTGGTCGACCTTCTGTATGCCTATATCGATCCTCGCATCAAATATCGCTAAGGAGGGACGAAGAGACATGGCACAACCACAATTACAACCACAAGATCAGGTAGTACCTTTAAAAGTGAAGCAAGAAGAAGTAGTCTCTCCTTGGAAGGATGCATGGAGGACACTACGAAAAAACAAGCTGGCGTTGGTGGGCTTCGGGATTATTTTGTTTTTCATTGTTGTGGCGGTATTAGCTCCATGGATTGCTCCGTATCCGTACGACGAAGGTCAGCTCGTAATGAAAAACAAGCCCCCTTCCGAAGAGCATTGGTTTGGAACAGATTACAATGGTCGTGATGTGTTTAGTCGCGTTATTTATGGGGCACAAATCTCCCTGTGGGTAGGGACGTTCTCTGTCATTGGCTCCGTTCTCGCAGGGACCTTGCTCGGTCTTTTGGCAGGATATTATGGCAGATGGATTGATACGATCATTTCGCGTCTCTTTGATATTATGCTTGCATTTCCAAGTATTCTTTTGGCAATCGCTGTCGTTGCCATCTTGGGGCCTTCTTTGCAAAACGCCTTGATTGCCATTGCGATTATTAACATTCCGACATTTGGACGGCTAGTACGTGCCCGTGTATTGAGTTTGAAGGAAGAAGAATTCGTCATGGCGGCACGGGCAATCGGAATGAAAAATTCCCGGATTATCATGCAGCATATTTTGCCGAACAGTCTCGCACCAATCATTGTGACCGGGACAATGGGGATCGCAACAGCGATTATCGAAGCAGCTGCACTTGGCTTTCTTGGACTGGGAGCACAAGCGCCAGAACCAGAATGGGGAAAAATGCTCGCTGATTCACGTCAGTACATTCAGAAAGCACCATGGACCGTTATTTTTCCGGGGCTCTCTATCATGCTGACCGTTCTCGGCTTTAACTTGATTGGGGACGGCCTGCGCGATGCACTTGACCCGCGGATGAAAAGCTAGTCCAATCGCAAAAAGACAGAAGGGAATGTGATGCCGTCCTTCTGTCTTTTCTTGTTTATTCTTCTTCCATGAAGGTGCGGCACAACTGATTGAAAGCAGGAGCAGCTTTCGTGATGACTTGATGCTTTACGTTCGGGATCATTTCGAGTCTTGCTTTTGGCAATTTCATGCTAAGCGTCTGCGCATAATGGTGCATCCGTTGATCACGTTCGCCATAGGCAAGTAAAATCGGAAGCTGGATGTTGCTCAGGCGCTCTGTACATTGATATCGATGTCCGGCAGCGTAAAGGTATTTCACGCTAGTAGGATCTGTTTTGGAGGCGTGTGCCGTCCATTTTTCGCGCATTTCTGGGTTATCGACATGTGAGGAAGCAATGGAACGGGCAAGAAGAGGAACTCCGTGAAGCATCGACAACGCCTGGGCCATCCAAAATCGTCCATGTAAATACAGGTCATTCACTTCGGAAAATCCGCTCACGAGTATACCGCCTTGTGCATGATCAGGATAGCGAAGACAATATTCAAGGGCGATAGAGGCACCTTGGGAGTAGCCCAAAATAAAGGGACGCTCAATGCCGAGTGCCGGGATCAGCTTATGGAGCCGTTCTGCCAACTCCCCAATGGAAAAGGGCTTCTCCATCGGAGAACTGTCGCCATGTCCGGGTAAATCAGGGACAATGAGCTGATATGTATCTGCGAGTGTTTGCTGATAAACAAAATTGATAGAGCCGATACATGGCGCATGGATACACAATAACGGCTGGCCTTTTCCTGATATGTGAAAAGCAAACTGTTTGCCATCCTGATGGACGAGTATTTGTTCCATTTTCATTTTCACCCCACTTATAGGTTGTCCGATCCAAGGGAGATTTTTCAATTGAACTCTTCTTTTTTTGATGGGGAAGTGGTATTCTCGCAATAGAATAATTGGTGAAAGCAGGGTGAAGAAGTTGTTTCAAGAGCGCATTTCGAAGCTCCACACGTTTTTGACAGAGCAAGAGCTGAACGCGGTGTTGATTACCTCTCCCAAGCACGTCTACTATTTGACCGGATTTTTTACTGACCCGCATGAACGTTTTATGGGTCTTGTTATTCCTGCTGAGGGAAAGCCTTCCTTGATTGTACCTGCTCTTGATCGTGAAGCAGCGGCAGAAGCTTCGTTCGTTCAAGATATCCATACACATACGGATATCCAAAACCCGTATGAAATTCTCAAGCAAGTGTTGCCAGCGAACTTGGCGAAGCTCGGTATTGAGAAAAGTCATATGACTGTCGAGCGCTATGAAGCACTTGGACAAGTTGTTCTGGCGTCAAGCTATGTGGACGTGGAAGAGCCTCTCCGTGAAATGCGTTTGATCAAATCCGCGGATGAAGTGGATCGTCTGAAACACGCTGTTCAGTTGGTCGAGGATTCCTTGCGGGAGACCCTGAAGAAAGTTCAGAAAGGCATGACCGAGACAGAAATCGTAGCTGAGCTGGAATTCCAGATGAAGCGCTTGGGCGCAGAAGGCCCATCCTTTACGTCCATGGTATTGGCAGGGGAGAAGTCGGCACTTCCACACGGAAAGCCAGGAACCCGCCAGGTGCAAGAAGGCGACTTGCTTTTGTTTGATATCGGAGTAGCTGCAAACGGATATGTATCCGATATTACTCGTACCTTTGCTGTAGGCGAGATCAGTGCCCAGCTGCAAGAGATTTACGAGACGGTATTGGCGGCCAACGAAGCGGCAATTGCTGAGATTCGTCCGGGTGTGACCTTTGCGCATTTGGATAAAACCGCTCGCGATGTCATCACTGCAAAAGGCTACGGTGAATACTTCATGCACCGTCTTGGGCACGGACTTGGGATGGACGTACATGAATATCCATCTGTTCACAGCCAGAACCAAGAAGTGCTTCGACCAGGGATGGTTTTTACGATCGAGCCGGGCATCTATTTGCCAGGTGTAGGCGGCGTGCGGATTGAAGACGATGTATTGGTTACGGAAACGGGCGTTGAAATACTCACGCAGTTCCCGAAAAAACTGACTTCCATCAACTAATGAAGAAATCATAAAAATTGAATACGTATCGAATGGTGCTGGATGGCATATGCCGTCAGCTTAAAAGGGAAGTCCGGTGAGAAACCGGCGCGGTCCCGCCACTGTAACGAGGAGTGCCTAGCAAATAGCCACTGTTTTTTGGAAGACAAAAAATGGGAAGGTAGCTGGGTGTGTTGATCCGTAAGCCAGGAGACCTGCCATGCGATCCTATACAATCGACCCACGAGGATGGGGCAGATGTGGAAGCAGTCTATGAAAGGGCGCCTTTATGCCTGCTTATAGTTATATCTACGTTTGTCATGCACCTCCCGATTGAAATGGGGGGTGCTTTTTTGTGGAGGATTTGGTTCAAGCCATCATTTCCAAACAGAAAAGAGGATTACAGATGATGAAGGCAAACAAAACGCATACAGTAATAAAAGGACTAGCTTTCGGTATTATGACAGCTGCCATGCTTTTGGTTTCGGCATGCGGCTCCACTACGACAACACAGGCTCCAGCCAAAACAGAACAAACAGCTGCTCCAGCAGCAGAAGGCAAGCCAGTAACACTAACCAATAATGGTATCGAAATGACTTATCCAACAGCACCTGAGCGTGCAGTGACTTTGAACCAGCACGTCACCGAAATCATGCTGGCATTGGGCCTTGCTGATAAAATGGTCGGAACTGCTTACCTGGATGATAAAATCCTTCCTGAGTTAAAAGCAGATTACGACAAGATTCCGGTACTGTCTGACAAGTATCCTACGAAAGAAGTGCTGCTGGCAGCGAACCCAGACTTTGTCTACGCCGGATGGAAAAGTGGATTCGGCGAGAAGGGCGTAGGATCGATGCAAGATTTGGAAAAGGTTGGCATCAAATCGTATCTGCAAGCGTCATCTAGCATGCCTGGTCCGACTATCGACGATGTGTTTGCGGACATTACGAACATTGGACGCATTTTCCGTGTGGAGGACAAAGCCAATGATTTGATCCATAAAATGAAGAGTGAAATGGATCAAACCATGAGCAAAATTGGCAAGATTGACGAGCCACTAAAAGTGTTCGTGTACGACAACGGGGAAGATAAACCATTCACAGCAGCCAACAACTACATGACATCCTTAATCAAAAATGCAGGCGGTAAGAACATTTTTGACGATATTCAAAAGGGGTGGGCAGAGGTAAGTTGGGAACAAGTAGTAAGTCGCAATCCAGACGTGATTATTATCGTAGATTACGGGGACAGAACCGTCGAGCAAAAACGCAATTTCCTTTTGAGTAAAAAAGAATTGGCGGATATCCCGGCGATTAAAAATCAACGACTAATGGTATTGCCTTTGTCCGCAGCTTCTGAAGGTGTTCGAGCACCGATTGCGCTGAAAATTTTGGCGGAAGGACTCTACCCGGATAAATTCAAATAGAGTACGCCCCTTTTAAGGGAGGGAATAGCACTGCAACAGATCAAGTTACCTTATATCATCATTACTTTACTGGTCGGACTTTTCCTCTCGATTACGTTCGCAGTTACCCTGGGATCAGTAGAGATTAAGCCGACTACGGTATGGAAAATCGCCTTATCAAAAATTCCGATGTTGACCCAATGGATCGAAGTGGATTGGTCCAAAGGTGAGCAAACGATTATTTGGGATATTCGCTTTCCTCGTGTACTCTTGGGGGCAATCGTCGGCGCAGGTCTGTCTGTCGTGGGAGTAGCGATTCAATCGTTGGTTCGCAACTCCCTGGCTGACCCGTATGTGTTAGGCGTATCTTCAGGTGCTTCGGTTGGCGCTACCTCGGTAATTATTTTTGGAGCATTCAGCATGTACGGGCAGTATGCGCTATCCTTTGGCGCTTTTACAGGCTCCCTTGTGTCCATCATTCTTATTTTTACGCTATCCCGTATTGGTGGACAAAACTCGACGGTACGCCTGCTCATGGCTGGAATTGCGATATCTGCGATCTTGTCGGCCATTACCAGTCTGCTTGTTTTTTCAGCGCCAAATGAGCATGGAATTGGGACGGTTCTGTTTTGGTTAAGTGGCAGTCTGGCTGGCGGGAAATGGGAGTACCTGACGATCCCTACAATGATTGTCGTCATCTGTCTCATCGTTTTAATGGCCCAATACCGCTCGCTCAATGCGATGCTGATGGGCGAAGAGTCAGCGGGGACATTGGGGGTGAATACGGTACAATTCCGCAAGCTTCTCCTGGTGATCACGGCACTGCTTACGGGTGTGATCGTGTCCATCGCGGGATCAATCGGTTTTGTCGGATTAATGATGCCCCACATCGTCCGTGTAATGGTTGGATCAGATCACAGACGTGTCCTGCCTGTCAGCGCTTTGTTTGGCGCGATCTTTCTCATCTGGGTTGATGTAGTTGCCAGGCTTGCCTTTGCACCGGAAGAGCTGCCGATTGGTATTTTGACAGCATTGTGTGGAGGTCCATTCTTTATCTGGTTGATGCTGCGGAGTTCTTATTCCTTTGGAGGTAGCGGACGATGAATTTGCAGGTTGAGAATATATCGGTCGAACTGGTGAAAAAGGGAATCCTGCACAACGTCAGTCTGGAGGTGCGCTCTGGAGAGTTTGTGGGGCTGATCGGGCCGAATGGCAGTGGGAAGTCCACGTTGCTAAAAAGCATTTATCGCGTACTGAAGCCGCGTTCGGGATGGATCTCACTCGATGGCGACGACGTATACAAGCTAACCTCACGCCAAAACGCTCAGCGAATGGCGGCAGTACGGCAGGAGACCTCTGTCGAATTCGATTTTTCGGTGACCGAAATCGTGAATATGGGACGTGCCCCGCATAAGCGACTATTTCAGTCCGATGACGCGGAAGACGTTCGGATTTGTGAAGATGCACTACAGCGGGTAGGGATGCATACATACGCTGATCGCAGCTTTTTCAGTTTATCCGGTGGGGAGAAGCAGCGAGTGCTGATTGCCAGAGCTTTGGTGCAGCAAGCGCAGTTTCTTGTTCTTGATGAGCCGACGAATCATTTGGATGTTCGATACCAGTTGCAGGTCATGGATCTCGTCAAAACGTTGGGGATTACGGTCTTGTCTTCGCTGCATGATCTCAATATCGCAGCGATGTACTGTGATCGGCTGTACGTAATCTGTGAGGGGGAAATCGTTACATCGGGAACGCCAGAGGAGGTCTTGACACCTAATCTGATCCGGGATGTTTTCGGAGTAGAAACAGAAGTGATGACCCATCCTATTACAGGAAAAAAGCATGTGTATTTCTACTCGGAAGCGATCCGTGTAAAGCCACCTATCCAGAAGGTAATGAGTGGAGCCAATTAATAGGGTGCAAGTTGAGTTTCTTTGATTTTCATAAGAGGGGGATGCCTAGTCGGCGTCCTTTTTTGTTAAGCCGACGGCAGAAAATTCAATCTTTCCACCAGTTAGATGAAAGGGTCTCTTATTGATCAGAGGAGCCGTGCAATACGTCGCGAATTTGTTGGATATAGCCAAATTTATTTCGATCAGAAAATTCATAGAACAAGATGGGAGATGACCCGTATGACGGAAGTAACGAGAGAACAGGCGCGCAAATTTCACGACGGTGTTCACGTTTTCGATGGGCATTTTGATCTGCTGATGGATGTGGAGATTCAGCGTGGATATGGTCGAACCAAAATGATCGAGACGGAGTACTTGCCACGGTTCCAGCAGGGTGGCGTGCATTCCATTGTGGCAGCCGTGTTCGTCGAGGATGCTTTTGTACCAGAGATGAGTCTTCGCAAGGCGCTCAACCAGATCAGTGCTTTGCATGCAGAGGCGGCAGAGTCTCCCGAGCACATCGTCATCGCCAAAAATCTGGGTGATTTGCAACGGGCAAGAGCGGAGCAAAAAGTATCGTTCATTCTGTCGTTGGAAGGGGCAGAGCCACTGCATAACGATTTGAGTCTCTTGCGTGTCTTTTATGAGCTCGGAGTACGGATGATGGGGCTGGTTTGGAGTCGGCGCAACTTTGCTGGGGACGGCAGCTTTTTTGCACCGGTTCGGGAAGGGAAAAAAGGAGGCATCACCGATTTCGGTGTTCGTCTTATCGAGGAAGCGGAAAAACTGGGTATCGTCATCGATGTGAGCCATTTGAATGACGAAGGGTTCTGGGACGTGATGGAGATCGCAGAAAAACCGGTGATCGCTTCTCACTCCAACAGTCGAACAATCGTGCCGACAATGCGCAATCTGACAGATGAACAGATCAAAGCAATTGCGGAAAAGGACGGACTCGTCGGGTTGAATGCGTGTAGCATGTTTACAGCGACTAACAGTGCCGACTCAACTATCGAGAGACTGATTGATCATGTTGACTATATGAAAAAGCTTGTCGGAGCAAGGTACATCGGTATTGGCTTAGACCTGTGCGATGATTTGACGAAATATTTGCCCTTGGACAAGATTGCCAAAACGAAAGAGATGCCATTTGACGTAGTAAAAGGCCATGCGTCACTGCCGGAAATTACGCGTGAGCTATTGAAGCGCAGATACACCGATGCAGAGATCGAAGGAATCTTGGGTGGCAATTTCCTCAGAGTGTATCAGCAAGTGTGGAAGTAGATCAGGTAACAGGAGGAATGACGGGTGGCACAGACTGGGCACAAACAAGCTTTTTTTGGCTATTATCAATCTGGCATCAAGGTAGCTGATATACGCTTTGAGGATGGGGAAGTTTGGCATCGGAGCACAGGTTGGGATACGGGTGGTGCGGTTGACGGTCCGTTTTTACTACTGGCTGAAGGGGAAGCAACCTACGAGTTGCCACTCCTTACCCTGGCACAGAAGCTTCCGGAATGGGAGCGAATTGACTGGGAGAGCGAATCAGTTGTGTTTCCGGGAAGTGGAGGGCACTACCAACGCCATCTATCCATCGAAGGAACAGGGCCCACAAGGCAAAAGCAAGCTTGGGTCTGGGCGGTGCGCGAAGCAGCGCAGCCAATTGACTTGATCATTTGTGAGAACGAAGTCATCGCGTTTGTGCTGACAGGTCGTGGTGATAGTGTCGTATTGGTGAAAACAGGGTGGGAAGATTTGACTCCGCTTACGATGTGGCAAGACCCTACGCTGTCTGAAGTTAACTACGGCGTACATCATTTGGGTAGGCATGATCTAGCGATGAGAGATGGCGTTCGGCTGGCTACCGAGGTATGGCTACCCGCAGGCTTGGCGGAAGGACAGCGGGTTCCAACAATTTTCATGCGCACTCCCTATGGACGGATGGATGGCATTTTTCGCCGTTTGCCCTTTGTAGCTCGTGGATATGCGTTGGTTGTTCAGGATACGCGCGGACGGGAAGATTCCGAAGGAGAGTGGATTCCACTCGTTCATGAGCGTAATGATGGAGATGACAGCCTCAACTGGATCGCGAGTCAGGAGTGGTCAGATGGCAACGTAGGGATGCTGGGCGGCTCCTATGTGGGGTACGTGCAATGGGCTGCGGCCGCAAGCGGAAATCCGTATCTGAAGGCGATTTTCAGCTACGTGACAGTAGGAACACCTTATGTGGACATCCCGCGCAAAGGGGGGACGATTCTTGGTGGCCTGTCATGGATTTTCATGATGGCTGAGAAGCGTCGAAATGTCGCGGCTCTTTCCCGAGATGACTGGAGTGAGGTCATCAAAGTGCGTCCGATCAAGGACATCCCGCAAAAAGTGCTGGGGAAAGAAATCCCGTTTTGGACAAAATGGATGGAACACCCGAATGGAGACGAGTTCTGGACCATGTCGGACTGGAAGCGGCATGCGGATCAGGTAAAGGTGCCTGCTACCCTGGTATCTGGCTGGTATGACGACAACGGGATGGGGACGAGCGAATCATGGGAGGTTGTCTCCCGAAATGTGCCAGAGCACGCCAGACTCATCTTGGGGCCATGGTATCACAAGGCGAATACGACACGAGAAATCCATCATGTGCCCTTTGGAAACAACGCCATCCGCTACGATCTGGATATAACGCAGCTACGGTGGTTTGACCGCTATCTAAAAGGAGTGGAAAATGGCGTCGATCAAGAGCCGCGGGTTGAGTACTACATGGTGGGAGAAAACGAATGGAAGACCTCGCAGACTTGGCCGCCAGCGGAGACGACGCTGACGAATCTGTATCTGAGCAGTGGGGGAAACGCCAATACGAGCGGCGGAGATGGAACACTGACCCTGTCTATCCCGGATGAACAAGCGGTGGATACATACAGTTATAATCCGCTAGACGCAGCACCGTATCTGTTGGATTTGTCCGAAAATGAAAATAGTGTTCCGGAAAACTATCGTGATGTGGAAGAACGAGCAGATGTACTTGTCTACACATCAGAGCCATTGGAAGAGGAAGTCGTCATCGCGGGAGAAATCTCGGCTATTATCTACGCATCCAGCTCGGCGCGGGATACTGATTGGCTGGTCCGGCTATGTGATGTAGACGAGGAAGGCAATTCGATTCGTCTATCGGACGGGATTATTTGTGCACGCTACCGACACTCATTCGCGGAGCCAGAGCTACTTGTTCCAGAACACATCGAACGCTATGAGATTCGCATGACCAAGATCGCCAATGTCTTCCGAAAAGGTCACCGTATTCGCGTCTCCGTTACTTCTGGTGCCGAGAACTTCTCGTTCCCCAATCCGAATACAGGCAACGATCTGGCAACGGAAACCGAGACGGTCATTGCCTCGCAACGTATATATCATGACAGCCAGTATCCGAGTCATATCAAACTCCCTCTCTTGCATTCTGGGGGAAGCAAGCAATTTTCAGGAGGTATCTAAATCATAATGACTGTTTATAGTTGCAGAATATGCAAGTTCCGTTACGACGAGTGGCTAGGTGATACGAAAAATGGCGTCCCGCCCGGGGTGCCTTTTCCTCATTTAGCAGGTTCTGTGTGTACTGATTGTGGGATGAATGAGGAAGGACGGCACTTGCCGCTTCCTGAAACGAAGTACACGAACGTAGAAGCAACGTATTACGATCAGTTTGCCGGGAAGGCTAGCATCGCTTTTTATCGAAACTGGTTGCTGCAGGAAGCGGAGCAATCTTCAGTCTCGGTGCTGGAGCTGGGTGTTGGAACAGGGAGAATTGCCATTGAGCTGGCACGGAATGGCTTGTCCGTCTGCGGGATTGATTGGAGCCCGGATATGCTTGCGATGGCCGCCAAAAAGAAACGGCGCATGTTAAAAGGGAAAGAAGAACTGTTGGAGCTGGTAGAACAAAATATGTGGGAGCTGGAACTTGATCGGCAATTTACACATGCGCTACTTCCGGAAGGGATTTTTCAGCAGGCCACCTGTAGAGACAAGCAACGTCAATTGCTTTCGGTCATCCACGATTACATAATGGAGGACGGAACAGTGGCAATTGATCTACTCTTGCCGCCAGTAAAAAATCAATGGACAACGATGCAACGCAAATTCGTTTTCCCAGACCGAATGGTATATCAAAAGGTAGAAGGTGAAACCTCGCTCTTGGATCAAAAGTTCCGCTACACGCTTACTTATGAGACTTTTCTTGATCAGATCGAGCAGCCGAGGTATCGCGTAGAGCGAGAGATGGCGTTGCTTTTGCCTACAGAGCTTGAGCTGTTACTGGAAGGATCAGGCTTTCGCGTCACCTATAGCAAAGAGAATGTCTTCCACAAGCAAGACTTCGAGTCGAGTCAAGCGGACGAGGGCTATGATATGGATCGTTGGCAGCATGGGGGATATCCATTCGCTGAACCTGTCGGGAAACCGGGTGGAGCTACCCGCTGGACGATTTTGGCGAAAAAAATTTCTTCCTCCTCTTTGTAACAAAAAGTTTGTAGCTGCATCTAACCAGTATGATAGCGAGTGAAGGAGGTCGCGCCCTTGGAAAAATTGCAGCAGACGACTGATGCTGCGTTTGAACAAATCATGAGGGAATATGGGACCCGTGTGCTTCGACTCGTCACCTTTCTGGTCAAGGATCGCAGCTTGGCGGAGGACATTACCCAAGATGTATTCGTTAAGGTGTACCGGCATCTTCCTCGCTTTCGGCAGGAGAGCAGTGTGCACACGTGGTTATATCGAATCGCGGTTAATGAGTGCAAAGGTTATTTGCGTTCTTGGTCGTTCCGTCATATCCTTCCCCGCTCGTGGATGAGACAGAATGGGGAGCTTTCTACAGAAAGTCTTGTTCTCGATCGAGCCGAGAGGGACCAACTCGTAGCAGAAGTGTTGCAGCTCCCCCCGCTCTATCGCCAAGTGATTGCCCTTCATTACTATGCGGATTTATCCATCGGAGAGGTGGCTGAGGTGCTAGGAGTAACGGAAGGAACAGTCAGAACCCGGTTGCATAGGGCCAGGCAGCAACTACGGCAGAGTATGGGAGAGGGGAGGGACTGGGAATGGACGAAAACCGATGGCTCACGGGCTTAAAGGAACGGGCAGATCAGACCATTTTTCGTGATGTACAGTTCACTGCATCGATGAAAGAGCATGTACAGCAGAGGGTGAGATCTGGGACTAGGTGGATGACTGGCTGGAGGAAGCTAGCCTTGCCAGGCGTTGTACTGACGTTGGGCTTGCTATTGTGGCTGGGGCTCCCCATTCAGGAGGAGAGACAATCTGCACAGCATGAGATGATACCTCCACAACAAGAGGCACGTATACCCTCCCTGTTGCCAGGGGGACAAATCGTCGAAGCGGATTTGTGGAAGCTGTCGCCTTCTTTGTCCTCCACTTACAACAATCAGTCCTTTTCTTATTTGGGAGAAAAACCTGTCCGGATCATGACAGATCAGGACGGTTTCTATGAAGGACAGACGCGGCGGGTGATATGGCTGTTGAATGGGAATTACGCACAAAAAGTAGAGATCGCTGCTTACAACACCGATGGGACCCGTTTGTCATTGGGCAGCTACGAGGTCATGGACCCGTTATACGATGCAGATGGTCATTTTCCTTCAGGGATCGTGTTGCCTGAACCGGGAAAGTGGAAGCTGGAAGTAAGATCAGGAGGCAAACATCTCGGACAAGTTTTTGTTGAGGTGAAAAAAGGGATAGCACCTGCGAATCGTCAGCTCGTCGGGCCTATCATTCAGCGGTATTTGGAGACGGAAAGCGATAAGTTGGGGTGGCTGGGAAAATATCGAGAGATGAACGTTGAGCTACTCGGAGTGGAAGCGCCAGACGCTGCAAAACGAACCGTATACGCTTGGGTGAAAATAACGGGTAGCAATTCTTCCGCACTCAGTGTACCGATGGTCTTTCAAATCGTCTACAATGGGAATGATTATCGGGTAACGGACTTCCAAATGCCCGAGGAAGGCAGCAACTACCAGAGCAGCCTGCAAAAACTGTTTCCATCTAAAGTGCTCGAGCAAGTTCACAATCGATCAAAAACAAAGTAAGGATGACAAAACGGACCTTAGCCTAAAAAAGGTCCGTTTTTCGCTTTTCATATCTATCCGTATATTTGAGCACCTATCGCCCAGTACGTCCCATTGCGGCGGGGCAGGTTACTAGCATTTGCAACCATCACTGGGGGATGAGAAACTTGAGTGAAGCCGTTTTGCTCCAAATAAGCGTGAAACGCTGCTTGTTCATCCGGTACGTCTATCCGTACGCGTCCGGTATGACATTGTGTCAGCTTGTACAGGATGTGTTCAGCTATGACGGCATTTTCTGCGACGATCGGTCCAGCGATAAGGTTGACGGGGCCTTGAACGGCAAAGCCATATCCAATGACCTTACCAGAGCGATTTTTGGCTACCAGACAGGTACTAGCTTGTTTCATGCGTTTCTCGAGAAAATGCGAGCGTTTACTACCCAGTGCTGCTTTGTCCAATTCAACCATACTCGAGAAATCGTCCAACTCCATTGACACAATTGCAAACTCATCATTGGCTTCGTTTTGCGGAGGAGCTTTAGGTACAAAGCGTTCAGCTATAAACTTTCGAATACGATCGACTGTCTGGAACCCGAGATTTTTGTACATTGGTTCTCCTTCTGGAGTTGCAATGAGCATGATGGTTGTATCGGTCGAAACAGACGCCATGCACGCCTTCATGAGCTGGCGACCATAGCCTTTGCCTTGTGACAAGGGATGGACAATCACCATGCCAATGCTCGCAAGCTTGTCATCGTACGGGATGATCGCCGCACATGAAAGTAGGGTGCCGCTCGCGTCTTTGTGACCAAAAACGGTTCCGATAGACAGAATTGTGTGAATTTCCGCTTCGTCGTAATCCCAGCCTACGGAATCAGATAAGGCAATGAGTCCGGGAATATCCGATATCGTTAAGGAATGCAAGCCAGAGTCAACGCTGTTCACTTTGATCATTCTCCGTTTCTTTCTTTGTGTTCGCGGCTGTGTTGCCAAAGAGATCGTTTCATGCTTCCGCCACCTTTTACCACTTTATCACAGAGAAAGTTTGGATTCGAGAAAAAGGAGGCAAATGCCTGATTCTCTTTGGTTGCTCTTTATATCATCGGTTTGTTATAATTACCGTTAGTGTATTTTTTGCGAGGCGCAATCTGAACGTTTGAATGGATTCGCGTGGGAGGGAACGAACAACACATGGATCGTCGTGAAAGACAAAAAAGGATACGAAATTTTTCCATCATCGCCCACATTGACCATGGAAAGTCGACGCTGGCAGACCGCATTTTGGAGCTGACCGGTGCTTTGACTGCACGTGAGATGGAAGCCCAGTTTCTTGACACGATGGAGCTGGAAAAAGAGCGCGGGATTACAATTAAGCTGAATGCCGTGCGTTTGAACTATAAAGCAGATGACGGTGAGGAATACATTCTCCACCTGATTGACACTCCTGGGCACGTCGACTTTACGTATGAAGTATCCCGCAGTTTGGCTGCCTGTGAAGGGGCTATTCTCGTCGTGGATGCGGCACAAGGGATCGAAGCCCAGACATTGGCTAACGTGTATTTAGCGTTGGACAGCAATCTGGAGATCATTCCAGTTATTAACAAGATCGACCTGCCGAGCGCAGAGCCTGAGCGCGTGAAGCAAGAGGTTGAGGACGTGATCGGTCTGGATGCCAGCGATGCGGTTTTGACTTCTGCCAAAGCGGGTATCGGGATTAAGGAAGTACTGGAAGCTGTTGTGCAAAAAGTACCTGCTCCAGAGGGAGATCCGGATGCACCTCTCCAAGCTTTGATTTTCGACTCCTATTTTGATGCGTATCGCGGCGTTATTGCCTCCATTCGTGTCATTAACGGAACCTTGAAAAAAGGTATGAAGATCAAGATGATGGCGACAGGCAAGTCGTTCGAGGTAACCGAAATCGGTACATCGACTCCACGCCAAACACAAGTAGAAGAATTAACGGTTGGAGATGTAGGCTACGTAGCTGCTTCCATTAAAACAGTGGGAGACACCAGTGTGGGGGATACCATTACAGATGCAAATCGCCCTGCAACTGAACCGCTACCAGGTTATCGCAAAATCAACCCGATGGTTTTCTGCGGTTTGTACCCAATCGAAACGAACGAGTACAATGATTTGCGCGATGCATTGGAAAAGCTTCAGCTAAACGATGCGTCCTTGCAGTTTGAACCGGAGACTTCCCAAGCACTTGGCTTTGGTTTCCGTTGCGGTTTCTTGGGTCTTCTGCATATGGAGATCATTCAAGAGCGCATCGAACGGGAATTCAACATTAACTTGATTACGACCGCGCCGAGCGTTATTTACCGCATTACCAAAACGAACGGCGAAGTATTCGAAATCGACAACCCGTCCAAAATGCCGGAAGCGCAAAAGATCGAAATGGTCGAGGAGCCTTACGTTACGGCGACTGTTATGGTACCGAAAGAATACGTCGGTGATGTTATGCAGTTGTGCCAAGGTAAACGCGGTGAGTTTCTTGACATGCAGTATATGGGTGAGAACCGTGTGCAGCTGAAGTACGACATGCCTTTGTCGGAGATCGTTTACGATTTCTTTGACATGCTGAAGTCGGGTACAAAAGGCTACGCATCCTTTGACTACGAGCTAGGTGGGTACAAAGCATCCAAGCTGGTGAAAATGGATATTCTCCTCAACGGCGAAGTGGTGGATGCTCTGTCGTTTATCGTTCACAAAGACACGGCTTATCCTCGTGGAAAAGTCATCTGCGAAAAGCTGAAGGAATTGATTCCGCGTCAGCAATTCGAGGTGCCGATTCAAGCGACTATCGGACACAAGGTTGTTGCTCGTGAAACGATCAGTGCGTTGCGTAAAAACGTTCTTGCTAAATGTTACGGCGGGGACATTTCGCGTAAACGTAAGCTGCTCGAAAAGCAAAAAGAAGGAAAGAAGCGCATGAAGTCTGTTGGTTCCGTAGAGGTACCGCAAGAAGCATTTATGGCTGTATTGCGCATGGATGATAAGAAGTAGGCCTGACCTTGTGTCAGGTCTTTTCCATTAAAAGCGGTGGTCAAAAAGTCGGCTTTTGATCACGAAGTAGTAATGAAAGTTGATTCGGCATCGAAAATGGCGTTCACCTTTGAAGTCCGGTGCTCATGTAGGTCCCCTACACTCCGCTCCTCCTTCTTCAGGTTCTCGCCACTTTCTCGGTGCTGAAAAGCCGATTTTTTGACTTTTATTGAAAAAGGTTGTCAAAAAGTCGACTTTTGATCACGAAGTCATTTATGAAAGTTGATTCGGCGTCGAAACTGGCGTTCACCTTCGAAGTCCGGTGCTCATGTAGGTCCCCTACACTCCGCTCCTCCTTCTTCAGGTTCTCGCCACTTTCTCGGTGCTGAAAAGCCGATTTTTTGACTTTTATTGAAAAAGGCATTCCAAAAGTCGTTATTAAAAGGAGGGAAAGGGACATGATGCCACAATCGGTTTACATTCACATTCCCTTTTGTACGAATAAATGTTACTACTGTGACTTCAACTCATTTGTGACGAACAATCCGCAGCTTATTTGGGATTACTTAGACGCATTGAAAAGCGAAATGGAGATCACCTTCAGTCAGCAGCCGATCGAGCAGGTGAAAACGATTTTTGTCGGCGGAGGGACACCTACGTTTCTCGATCATGCCCAAATGCGCGCGTTTTTGGAAATGGTACAAAAGCAATTGGGCAAGTACTTGGCGGATGATATCGAGTTTTCGATGGAAGCGAATCCGGGAACGACAGACGTGGAAAAGCTGCGGATCATGCGTGAACTGGGTGTCAATCGGCTGAGCTTTGGTGTGCAGTCCTTTGACGACGCGCTCTTAAAAAGACTAGGACGAATCCATGACCAGGAAGCCGTGTACCGCAGTATCGACAATGCGAAAAAAGTAGGCTTCGACAACTTCAGCATCGACCTGATGTTTGGATTGCCGGATCAGACACTCGACATTTTCCGTCAAACATTGGACAAGGCATTTAGGCTAGGCACCACCCATTTCTCCGCGTACAGTCTCAAGGTGGAGGAGAACACGCTGTTCCACACCCTTTACCAAAAGGATCAGCTGCCACTGCCATCTGAAGAGACGGAGCTCGAGATGTATATGGTATTAATAGAAGAGATGGAGCGGCATGGGTACAAGCAGTATGAAATCAGCAATTTTGCAAAACCGGGCTTTGAGAGCAAACATAATAAAACCTATTGGCTCAATCGTGAATACTATGGGTTGGGTGCAGGTGCCCACGGCTATGTGTGCGGCCACCGACACGTGAATGCAGGCCCGCTTGCGATTTACTTGCAGAAGTGCAAGGAAGGGCTGCCGCGTGTAGAACAATTCGAGGTACCGCGCGAGGATGCCATGGAGGAACAGATGATTTTGGGACTGCGGCTGAGAGAAGGAGTTGATCTTTCGGCGTTTGCTTCCCGTTTTGGCGCAACTGTTCATGATGTTTTTGGGACAATAATAGAAGAAGAGGTAGCCAAAGGAATGCTGGAAGAACAGGACGGGTTTTTGAAGCTGACGAAGCAGGGGCTTCCGCTCGGAAATGAGGTATTTGCGCGCTTTCTCCGTTGAGGATAAAGCGAAACTCGCGAAAAATGAGATTTTTTGTCTCTGGAACTAGCTCAAGTTCGTTGACAAATCCTTCTACTATTGATACCTTAGTATATAGATTTAGCACTCGATAAGCATGAGTGCTAACAATCCAACAGGAGGCGAGCGACATCCATGTTATCAGACCGTCAACAAATGATTTTAAATGCGATTGTCGATAATTACATTCATTCTGCCGAACCTGTTGGCTCCCGAACCATTTCCAAACGGGACGACATCGGATTCTCTTCGGCAACGATCCGCAACGAGATGTCTGACTTGGAGGAGCTGGGATACTTAGAACAGCCCCACACATCGGCCGGACGTGTTCCTTCTACAAAAGGATATCGCTTCTACGTCGATAACCTGATTCAGCCTCATCTTTTGGAGGAAGCTGAGTTGGGTAAACTAAAACAGTTGTTTGCCGAACGTATTCTCCACGCAGAACAAGTGGTAGAGTACACCGCCCAAATTCTCTCTCAGTTGACAAACTACACGGCGATTGTCTTGGGTCCAGAGATTTTTGAGCATCGGTTAAAACATATTCAAATCGTTCCTCTCAATGCTGAACAGGCTGTCGCGATTGTGGTGACACATACCGGACGAGTGGAGAACAAGCTGATCGATCTTCCAGAAGGCATAGGAGCCGGGGAAATCGAGAGACTCGTCAATCTGTTGAATGCAAAGCTGACCGACGTGCCGCTATGGCAGCTTCGGCAACGTCTTTATCAAGAGATCTCCGGTGAAATGCAACGTCATACCGAGCAGTATGAAGAAATCCTTCAGCTCCTCAACAACTCGCTGACACAAGAAGAAGAACGGGTATACTTACGCGGTGCGACCAAGATCATGAACCAGCCGGAATTCCGAGACGTGGATAAGGTCAAGGATATTCTCGAGCTATTAGAGCAGCACGATCAATTGATGAATGTGATCGGCATGCAAGGTGATGGTCTCACGGTACGCATCGGCCAGGAAAACCAGCTGGACGCGATTAAGCAATGCAGTATTATTACCACTTCTTATTCGCTTGGAGGCAAGCCGGTAGGAATGGTGGGGATACTTGGTCCGACGCGGATGGAATACGGCAAGGTCATTACTGTGCTCAACCATTTGGCGGAAGGACTATCGCGCATGCTGACTTCGCAGTTTGAGAAATAAATGGAGTGAATGGCTAAACAGTCTTTTGACTGGGGAAAGCCGCCAGGAGGTAGTGACGTTGAGCGAGGAAAAAGTAACGCAAGACCCGACTCTCGAGGAAGAACAAGTAGCAAAGGATGCAGACCAAGCGGAAGCAACCGAGATGAACTGGGAGCAAGAGGCTGCTCACTGGAAGGCTCAGGCTGAGGATCACCAAAACCGCATGCTGCGCGCCATGGCTGATATGGATAACCTCCGTCGCCGTGTTCGCAAAGAGCAGGAAGATCTGGCGAAGTACGCTTCACTTAAAATCGTGGAAGAGCTTCTGCCAGTTCTCGATAACT
This sequence comes from Brevibacillus sp. AF8, assembly GCF_021270385.1. Taxonomy (NCBI): domain Bacteria; kingdom Bacillati; phylum Bacillota; class Bacilli; order Caryophanales; family Paenibacillaceae; genus Brevibacillus; species Brevibacillus sp. AF8. The sequence goes on from NZ_JAGQDN010000016.1 coordinate 88,526, forward strand.
TCGAGCGAGCACTTGCCGCTGACAAGGAATCCATGACAGTAGACTCTCTTTTAGAGGGGGTAAACATGGTATATCGTCAGATGGTCCAAGTTTTCGATAAAGAAGGCTTGGCTGCAATCGAAGCACAAGGAAAACCATTTGACCCACACATCCACCAGGCGGTTATGCAAACACAAAACCCTGAGTTTGAATCAGGCGTTGTGGTAGCCGAGCTGCAAAAAGGATATATGTTCAAAGACCGCGTCGTTCGTCCGGCGATGGTTCAAGTGAACGAGTAATTTCAAAAAACGTAAATTCACTAGACGTAAAGTGTTAGGAGGACATTTTGTATGAGTCGCGTAATCGGAATTGACTTGGGAACAACCAACTCTTGTGTAGCAGTAATGGAAGGCGGCGAGCCAGTCGTTATTGCCAATGCGGAAGGTAACCGCACCACACCATCCGTGGTAGCATTCAAAAACGGCGAGCGCATCATTGGGGAAGCGGCAAAACGCCAAGCGATCACCAATCCAGACAATACCGTAATCTCCATCAAGCGCCACATGGGTAGCACCTATAAAGAAACGCTGGAAGGCAACCAGTACACACCTGAACAAATCTCTGCTATGATCCTGCAAAAGCTGAAAGCAGACGCTGAAGCCTACCTTGGTCAATCTGTGACGCAGGCAGTGATTACGGTTCCAGCTTACTTCAATGACAGCCAACGCCAAGCAACAAAAGATGCTGGTAAAATTGCTGGCTTGGAAGTACTGCGTATCGTGAACGAACCAACCGCGGCTGCACTTGCATACGGTATGGAGAAAACAGAAGATCAAACCGTTCTCGTATTCGACTTGGGCGGCGGAACCTTTGACGTATCCATTCTCGAATTGTCCGATGGCTTCTTCGAAGTAAAAGCGACTTCCGGAGATAACAAGCTGGGCGGAGACGACTTCGACGATGTCATCATGAACTACCTGGTGAGCGAATTCAAAAAAGAGCATGGCATCGACCTGTCCAAGGATCGCATGGCTCAACAACGTTTGAAAGATGCTGCGGAAAAAGCGAAGAAAGACCTCTCTGGTGTATTGACTACGACCATTTCCCTGCCGTTCATTACAGCAGATGCAACAGGTCCAAAGCACTTGGAGATGAACCTGACTCGTGCGAAATTCGAAGAGTTGTCTGCTGAGCTGGTTGAGCGTACAATGGGCCCAACTCGTCAAGCACTGAAAGACGCTGGTCTGACTCCAAGCGAACTGGATCGCGTTATCCTGGTGGGTGGTTCTACTCGTATCCCAGCGGTACAAGAAGCAATCAAGAAATTTACAGGAAAAGAACCACATAAAGGTGTAAACCCGGACGAAGTAGTAGCACTGGGAGCAGCTGTTCAAGCGGGCGTACTGACTGGTGACGTAAAAGACGTCGTTCTTCTCGACGTAACGCCACTGTCCCTCGGTATCGAGACATTGGGTGGCGTATTCACCAAGCTGATCGATCGTAACACGACGATCCCAACAAGCAAATCCCAAGTGTTCTCTACAGCTGCGGACAACCAAACATCTGTAGAAATTCACGTTCTCCAAGGGGAGCGTCAAATGGCAGCCGACAACAAATCGCTCGGGCGCTTCAACTTGTCCGATATCCCGCCAGCGCCACGCGGCATCCCGCAAATCGAAGTATCCTTCGATATTGACGCGAACGGTATCGTAAACGTACGTGCAAAAGACCTGGGTACAGGTAAAGAACAACGTATCACGATCACTTCTAACTCCGGTCTGTCCGACGACGAGATCGATCGCATGGTAAAAGATGCTGAGTTGAATGCAGAAGCGGACAAACAACGCAAAGAGCAAGTAGAAGTTCGCAACGAAGCAGACCAACTCGTGTTCACTACCGAGAAAACATTGAAAGAAGTAGAAGGCAAGATCGATCAGGCTGAAATCGATCGCGCTAACGCTGCGAAAGATAAAGTGAAAGCTGCTCTGGAGGGTGGCAACATCGAAGAGATCAAGACAGCGAAAAATGAACTGTCCGAGATCATCCAACAAATTTCGGTGAAGCTCTATGAGCAGGCTGCTCAAGCGCAAGCAGCACAAGGCGGCGGCGCTGAAGGTCAAGAGCCGAAGAAAGACAATGTCGTTGATGCTGACTACGAAGTGGTAGACGATAAAAAGTAACACGCTGGAATTGTGAGGGGAGAGATTTCTTCCCTCACTTCCCACGATGTGACCCATGAAAGTCAAAGTCACGGAATGCTGACTTTGACTTTTTTTCAAGTCTGTCACATGCTATGATAACAGTTGACTGTCATGGGAGTGATGTAGGAGATGAAACGTGATTTATACGAGGTTCTGGGCGTAGCAAAGGATGCGGACGCTGATGAAATCAAAAAAGCGTATCGCAAACTGGCACGTCAGTACCATCCCGATGTAAATAAAGAGGCTGACGCGGAAGAAAAGTTCAAAGAAGTTAAGGATGCGTACGACATCCTGTCCGAGCCACAAAAACGTGCGCAATATGACCGTTTTGGTCATCAAGATCCGAATCAGGGCTTCGGTGGCGGAGGTTTTGATGGATCAGGCATGGGCGGCTTCGGAGATATTTTTGATATGTTCTTCGGTGGTGGCGGCAGACGTTCGAATCCAAATGCACCTCGCAAAGGATCTGATCTGCAATTTGGCCTTAGCATTGACTTTATCGACGCGATTTTTGGAAAAGAAACGGACGTGGAAATTCCAAAAGAAGCAGAATGTGATACATGCCTTGGTTCCGGTGCAAAGCCTGGTTCCGGTGTCGATACTTGTAAGACTTGTAATGGTACAGGACAACAAGAAGTGGTGGCGAACACGCCATTCGGTCGAATCGTCAATCGCCGTGTTTGCTCGACTTGCGAAGGCAAAGGGAAAGTTGTCAAAGAAAAATGTTCAACTTGCCGTGGAAGTGGACGTGTCAAGGTACGCCGCAAAATTCATCTCAACATCCCAGCAGGTGTGGATGATGGAGCACAATTGCGCGTAACAGGCGAAGGTGAACCGGGAGCAAACGGTGGACCTCCTGGAGATTTGTACGTCGTTTTGCGCGTGAAGAGTCATGAGTTTTTTGAGCGAGAAGGAAATGATATTTACTGCGAGGTTCCGCTTACTTACGCACAGGCAGCACTTGGAGATGAGATCGAAGTGCCGACTGTCGATGGTCGCGTGAAGTTGAAGATCCCGGCGGGTACCCAAACAGAAACATTCTTCCGCTTGCGTGGAAAAGGTGTTCCGCATTTGCGTGGAAACGGCCGCGGTGATCAGCATGTGAAAGTGCGCGTCATTACGCCGACCAAGCTGAGCGATAAACAAAAGGAATTGTTGCGTGAGCTCGCCGAACTGTCTGGAGAAAAGCCAGGACAGCATGGAGGAGAAGACGAAAGCTTTTTCGAAAAAATGAAACGGGCATTCCGCGGCGAGTAATCCGTCGCGGTTTTGTCCGCTTTTTGCCTAAAGTTTCATGTAGCGAAGTCGATTAAATGAAAAGCCCGAATGGGAGCTTATGTGGGGAGTGGTAGATTCGTGAAATGGTCAGAAATCAGTATCCATACTACAGCGGAGGCTACGGAGGCGGTGTCAAGCCTCTTGTATGAATTGGGTGCAAATGGTGTCGTAATTGAAGACCCGGAGGTGCTCTATCGTGAGTGGGATACCCCTTTTGGCGAAATCTACCAGCTTTCTCCTGATGATTTTCCGGCCGAGGGCGTATTCGTTAAAGCATACCTGCCGGTTGACAGCAGCGAACTGCTAGACGTTGTAGAAGAGCTAAAAGAGCAATTGGCGCAGTTGATCGAGTACGGTTTGGACATCGGCAAGGCATCGATTGCTGTAAACGATGTCCATGAAGATGAATGGGCCCACGCCTGGAAAAAATACTACAAACCGGTTCATGTGTCTGAACGCATGACCATCAAACCAGTATGGGAAGAGTACGTGCCAAAGCATCCAGATGAGATCATTATTGAGATGGACCCAGGCATGGCTTTTGGAACAGGTACACATCCGACGACCATTCTTTGTCTGCGTGCACTTGAGAAGTATCTTACCAAAGGCGATCAGGTGTATGATGTTGGGACAGGCACAGCTATTTTGAGTATTGCTGCCATCAAGCTCGGAGCAAAAGATGTGCTGGCGATGGATTTGGATGAAGTAGCCGTTCGTTCTGCGCAGGCCAATACCGAACTGAATGGTGTGCACGAGCATATTAATGTGAGACAAAACAACTTGCTTGACGGCATCGAGGAGCAGGTAGAAGTGGTCGTGGCCAACATTTTGGCAGAGGTCATCGTGCGTTTCACCGACGATGTATTTCGCGTGTTGAAGCCAGGTGGAACCTTCATCTCGTCGGGTATTATTGCTGCACGCGAAGCGGATGTGAAAGCGGCGTTGGCGGCTTCAGGCCTTGAGGTCGTGGAAACCATTTTCATCGATGACTGGGTAGCAATTGTAGCAAAAAAACGATAGAATAGTGGGGTTGGCGAGATGCAACGATATTTTGTCGAGCCACATTCCTTTACTGAGAATGAGCTAACGATTGTCGGAGACGATGTACACCATATCGTAAATGTAATGCGTGCTCGGGAAGGCGAAGAAATCATTGTTTCTGATGGAGCGGGCAGGTCTGCAAGAGCCAAACTGGTCTATCTTTCTGCCAAGGAAGTACGGGCAGAAGTAGTGGAAATGCTTCAAGAAGAACGAGAATTGCCGATCCGGGTCACAATTGGTCAGGGGCTTCCAAAAGGCGAGAAGCTGGAGTGGATTTTGCAAAAGGGGACGGAACTTGGGGCGTACTCCTTTTTCCCGTTTTCTTCTGAGCGAACCATTGTAAAGCTAGACGCCAAAAAAGAAGCGAAAAAACTGGAGCGTTGGCGCAAAATTGTCAAGGAGGCTGCTGAACAGTCTCATCGTGCTGTTTTGCCAGAACTTTTATCTCCTGTTTCATTTCGTGAGATACTTGAAGCTGGCCAATCGTATACGCATTGCGCAATTGCCTATGAAAAAGAAGGCAGTACCACGATTCATCACGTGCTAGAAGAGATGACTGCGGGAGATTCACTTCTCGTCCTCGTTGGACCGGAGGGAGGCTTCTCTCCAGAGGAAGTGGCTCAGGCAGAGAGCAAAGGGTTCCTGACGGTTTCCCTCGGCCCGCGTATTTTGCGCACGGAAACAGCAAGCCAGTACGTCTTGGCCTGCGCTTCCTATCAATTTGAACGAAAGGCTTCATCACTTCGCTAAGGATGAGCAGGAACGAAACGGTTATGATCGTTTCGTTGACCGCAAGCGGTCGCATCCACTTTTATGAAAAACGTTGAGACGTTTTTCACGGAAAAGGAGGAATGGCAATGTCTACCGTTGCTTTTCATACATTAGGCTGCAAAGTAAACAGCTATGAGACAGAGGCCATCTGGCAATTGTTCAAGGCAGACGGCTATGAGAGAGTCGACTTTGAACAAGATGATGCAGATGTTTATGTGATTAATACTTGTACGGTTACGAACACCGGAGATAAGAAGAGCCGCCAAGTGATTCGTCGTGCGATTCGCCGGAATCCTGAGGCGATCGTAGCCGTAACTGGCTGCTATGCGCAAACCTCTCCAAGTGAGATTGCGCAAATTCCCGGTGTAGATATCGTAGTTGGTACACAAGGACGCGAGAAGCTGATCGAGTACGTGGATCAAATTCGTGCAGAACGCAAGCCGATCAACGCAGTGGGCAACATTATGAAAGCTCGCGAATTCGAAGAGCTGGATGTTCCTAACTTCACGGATCGCACACGTGCTTCCCTTAAGATTCAAGAAGGCTGCAACAACTTTTGTACGTTTTGTATTATTCCGTGGGCACGCGGTCTGATGCGTTCCCGCAAACCGGAAAGCGTCGTCGAACAGGCCCAAAAGCTGGTGGAAGCGGGCTATCTGGAAATCGTTTTAACTGGGATTCATACAGGTGGTTACGGCGAGGATCTGGAAGACTACAATTTGGCCAAACTGTTGCTTGACCTTCACCAAGTGGAGGGACTCAAGCGCATCCGCATCAGTTCAATCGAAGCGAGCCAAATCACCGATGAAGTGATCGAGGTCATCAACAACTCCGATCGAGTCGTGCGCCATCTGCATGTACCGCTGCAAGCGGGCGATGATGAAGTGTTGAAGCGCATGCGCCGCAAGTATACCACTGCTGAGTTTTACGAAAGAATGGTCAAAGTACGCGAAGCATTGCCAGGAGCAGCGATTACAACAGACGTTATCGTAGGCTTCCCAGGTGAGACCGAAGAGCAATTCTGGAACGGATACGAGTTTATGAAGAAAATCGGTTTTGCCGAGATGCACGTATTCCCGTATTCTATGCGTACAGGTACACCAGCAGCGCGTATGACGGATCAAATTCCGGAAGAGGAAAAGAACGAGCGCGTAGCGAAGCTCCTGGAGCTTAATCAGGAATTGACCTTGGCATACTCCAAAAAATTCGTAGGAGATGTACTGGAAGTCATTCCGGAGCGTCCGTTTAAAGAAGCACCAGATAGCGGTCTTCTGATGGGCTATTCGGACAACTACCTGAACGTCGTCTTCCCTGGCGATGAGAGCATGATCGGCAAGATTTGCAAGGTCAGACTGGATGAACCAGGCTCGGAATACTGCAAAGGAACTTTTGTTCGTGTAGTGGAAACAGAGGCGCTGCCTTACCTGAAGGAGCGAGCTATATGAGGGAGATATCGGCAGGAGGCGTTGTATATCAGAAGCAAGACACAGAGTACATGCTCCTATTGATTGAAGACCGCTATGGCAAAGTAACACTCGCAAAAGGGAAGCAGGAGATGGGCGAGACCATCGAAGAAACGGCTCTGCGCGAGGTTTTGGAAGAAACAGGCGTAGCAGGACGATTGGGGTCCAAGCTCGACATGATCACCTACGTGTATACGCATCCGGTAACGAGCGAATCCATCGACAAAGAAGTCCATTATTATTTGGTGGAAGCCTACAACACAGAGATCACCGTCCAGCTAGAAGAAATCAATGATGTTCATTGGCATTCTGCAAAGGAAGCATGGGATTTGCAGCTGCAACGAGGATACCGTAACAATGACAGCATTTTTCGCCTTGCATTCGAACAATTAGGGATAGAGGTGTAGTTCTATGAACATGAACAAATATATCGACCACACGCTGTTGAAGCCTGATGCTACACAAGAGATGATTGACAAGCTGTGCGCTGAAGCAAGAGAGCACGACTTCATGTCTGTTTGCGTAAACCCTTATTGGGTAAAACGCTCTGCTGAACTCTTGGCAGGCTCCGATGTGAAAGTGTGCACAGTTATCGGATTCCCTCTGGGAGCGAGCACGATTGAGTCCAAAGCAGCCGAAACCCGCGATGCGATTGCAAACGGAGCGACTGAGGTAGATATGGTACTGAACGTAGGTGCCTTGAAATCCGGCGACCTGGAAACTGTCAAAAAAGACATCGCTGCTGTGAAGCAAGCTGCTGGCGATATTCTCTTGAAAGTGATTCTGGAAACTTGCCTCTTGACCGAAGAAGAAAAAGTAGTTGCGTGCAAGCTCTCCGTAGAGGCTGGTGCTGATTACGTAAAAACCTCCACAGGATTCTCAACAGGTGGAGCAACGGTTGAAGATATCGCCCTGATGCGTAAAACCGTAGGACCAAATGTAGGCGTAAAAGCGTCTGGTGGCGTTCGTGACGGCGAGACAGCAGTTGCGATGATCGAAGCAGGCGCGAGCCGTATCGGTACGAGCTCCGGTGTTTCCATTGTAACTGGAGCAAAAACAACAGGCAGCGGATACTAATACGAAAGAAAGCCTGGCCGAGGTAAGGCCGGGCTTTTTCCGTCCTGCATGCTGATGTTCCTATAGAGAGAGGATAGGGAGCGGGGAGGAGATTAGCAAAATGAAATTTGTTAAAGGAATCGTCATCCTGTTGGCTTTTTATGGGGTAGGCGTAGCTGCGAGCAAATGGCTGCATATTCCCCTGCCCGGTAACCTGGTGGGAATGCTGCTGTTAACACTGGGACTGTGTATGGGATGGATACGAATGGACTGGGTAGAACAAGCGGGTACTTTTTTAATTAGACATATGTTGCTCTTTTTCGTACCGATCATCGTCGGAGTTGCTTCCTATTTAAACGTATTCACGCAAAACCCATTGCCAATCATACTATCGATGGTTCTCGGTCCTTTGCTCGTCATGCTTGTAACTGGCGTGGTTGTGCAATGGTATTTGAAGCATCATAAACAAAAATCAGAATCGTCCTTGCCGCAAGAGGGGAGGACTCTGGATGCTTAGTCAATTTTTCGCCATTTTGGTATCGATAGCAGGGTACAAAGGCGCAACCATGATCAACGCTCGATTCCAACGGTTGCAGCCTCTTTTGGTGGCTGTGATCTTGGTCTGGACCATGTGGTGGGCGTTTAGCGGCGATTGGGAGGCGTTTGCTGCAGGAGGATCGTGGATTTCCTTTTGGCTCGGTCCTGCCACGGTGGCACTCGCTATTCCGCTGGCTAAACAGATCAAGGAGTTTGCCCATATTTGGCGCGGTGTTTTGCTTGGTGTATGTGCAGGCTGTGCAGTTGCGATCTTTGTCGTTATGGGGGTTCATTGGTGTTTGGGTTCAGATGAGCTCGTATACAAAAGCATGCTCAGTAAATCCGTGACGACCCCGATTGCGTTGGAGCTAAGTCGTTCCATAGGTGGGGAACCTGCACTTGCAGCCTTTTTTACCGCATTAACGGGGATGGTCGGTGTCATGATTGCCCGTCCTGTTCTCAAATGGGGAAAAATTACCGATGATTGGGCAATCGGGATCGCCATCGGTACGAGTGCACATGCCATTGGTACGGCCAGCTTAAACCGCGTTTCTCCTGTTCAAACGGCAGCGTCCAGTGTCGCAATGATCGTGGCGGGTGTTATTACTTCCATCTACTTGATACCATTTTCTTTCTAATAGTGAGGTCAGTAGGACGACGCTTATCGGGGATCAGCCATTGAATAAACCGGGCTATTTGCGGGACGAATGGGAGCGCGACCAGGGAGCAGACGAGATTGAAGATCGTCTGCGAATGGGCGATCTGCATAGAAGGACTATCCGTTAAAAATGCACTAACGAGGGCAAGCTGGGAAAGAAACGGTAAAAAAATAATCGCGCCTGCGACGTTGAAGAGCGTATGGCACCATGCGACCTGCTTGGATGCCGTATTCGTCCCAATAGCAGCAATGACAGCGGTAAAGCAAGTTCCGACATTCGCGCCCAATACGATGGCAAGTGCCGTTTCCATCGAAAGAATTTGATGACTGAGCAGGCCCATCGTGATCACGGTCGTAGCGGAACCGCTATGAATGAGAGCGGTGAAAATAATCCCGGTAATCAAACCGATCCAGATGGAATGGCTGCTCTCCAGAAAAAGCGATCGAAACGTCTCAGACTGCTCCAGAGGCTTCGCCATGACTTTTAATGTATCGATTCCAAGGAAGATCAGTCCGAAGCCGGCGACGACGAGACCAATGCAACGAATATTGCGGCGCGGCATGAGCCAAAGAGCGACTCCGATGAGAAGCATGGGGATGGCAAAAGACTCAAGCTTGAGTGCAACCAGCTCCGTTGTCACAGTCGTGCCCAGATTGGTTCCCAATATGATGCCGACGGTTTGTGTGAACTGAATGATGCCTGCATTCGTCAGCCCAATCGTCAGGACGGTTACCGCACTGGAGCTTTGCAAGACAAAAGTAGCGAGTAGACCAACCCAGAAGCTATGGAGTGGGGTACGAGTAAAGCGCCCCATCCATTCTTCCATTTTTTTGCCGGCAAGGTTTTGAAAGCCGGAACGCATGGCATACATACCGAAAAGAAAAAACGTGAGCCCAAAGGCAAAAGGGGCGAGGATGGAGACTATCACAAGATACGTTCCTCCCTGTCCATTTTTAGCAAGTTACTATAACGCTATGCCTGTACAAGGGCAAGCATGACAAGAGGAGGAATAACTGCATGGCACGTGTGCTATTGAATCAACATCGGAAAAAGCGGCTAGAAGTTGGACATCCGTGGATTTTTCAATCAGAGGTATTAGAAATTCAAGGGGATGTAGAGCCAGGTGAAATCGTCGAGGTCACGAATCACAAAGGACATTTTTTGGCAAAGGGCTACATCAATCCAGCTTCACAAATGATCGTGCGCATTTTGAGCTACGACCAAAAGGAAGAGATCAACTACGACTTTTTCTTGCGCAAAATCAAGGAAGCGGCAGAATTCCGGACGAGATTTGTAGACAATCCGCGGGCTTGCCGTGTCATTTACGGGGAAGCTGACTTTTTGCCAGGATTGATCGTTGATCGCTACGAAGATACATTGGTTGTCCAAGTCCTCTCATTGGGGATAGAGAAGCGCATCGATTGGATTCGGGATGCATTGGTAGAGGTATTTGCACCGACCGGTATTTATTTGCGCAATGATGTGCCTGTCCGTGAACTGGAAGGGCTGACACAGGGCAAAGAAGTCCTGTACGGAGAGTGTCCGCGTGAGGTTTTGATCGAAGAAAACGGATTGAAATACTATGTGGATATCGTAGAGGGGCAAAAGACAGGTTTTTTCTATGATCAGCGGGAAAACCGTGCCTCCATCGCGCCTTTGATGAAGGGCTGGGGCGAAAAGCACGGCATTTCCCTGACGAGCATGGAAGTAGACGGCGAGACAAAGCAGATTCCTGTAGACAAGCGCGGTAAAGTCGTCAAAAATCCGTTTTGGGATGGCGCTGAGGTATTGGAATGCTTTACTCATACCGGTTCCTTTACGCTGAATGCTTGCAAGCACGGTGCGAAAAAAGTGACGGCCCTCGATATTTCCGATCACGCCATCGAAACAGCGAAGCGTAACATTACACTCAATGGCTTTTTGCATCGAGTTGATTTTGTGGTGGCCAATGCATTTGATTACTTGCGTGAAAATGTAGAGGCAGGCAAAAGCTGGGATGTGGTGATTCTTGACCCGCCAGCGTTCGCGAAATCGCGTGGAGCAGTGAAAGGCGCTTGCCGCGGTTACAAGGACATTAACTTAAACGGAATGAAGCTCGTTCGTCCGGGCGGATTTCTCGTTACCGCGTCTTGCTCGTACCATATGTCACCTGAGCTGTTCTTGCAAACGATCCAAGAAGCAGCGGTCGATGCGAAAAAGATATTGCGTCTGATTGAATGGCGAGGCGCGGGCAAGGATCATCCGCAAATCAGTGGGGCTGATGAGGCTCATTACTTGAAATTTGCCATCTTTGAAGTGAGAGATCGTCGATAGAGAAAAAGAAAAACAGCGTCCGCTTAAGAACGGCGCTGTTTTTCTTTTTGGCTTTCAGTCTGATTTAGGACTTTGGTTTTTCGAAAATCAATTCGAAGTATTTGGCCATACCGTCGCCCCCGATGCTTGGCGCAAAAATTTGCACCAAACGCCAGCCTTCCTTGGCGTGCTCGTGGACAACGGTCTGATAATCTTCTTTTGGTTGGCGTCGAAAAGAGGACAGCTCAACTCGGACGAATTTGTATTCAAACATGTTCTTTCCCCCCGCTTGTATCGTCTCTCTTTTTATACGCGCGTCGTGCGGAAAGAGTTGCACAAAGAATGTGAATCATTTCGAATAAAGAAATAAGTGCTCATGACAATTGCTTGTCATTTTTTACACGCCTGACGAGATCGAGAGCCTGCTTGAACCCCAGTTCTTTGCCTAAAAAGACTTGTCCTTCGGCGGGGGTAGAAGCGCGGGCCTGGCTTAAGTTTTGAAGCTCGTGGGTCAAGAGATGCTCGACCAGATATAGCTGTACCTGACCAATTTCCCGTTCGCTTTTCCGATCACGCTCCTTGAACTTTGCCCGCTGCTGACTTTCCTCCACATACTTGTCGATATCATCCTCTAAAAAATGTGAGGCATTGGAGATGATATGGCGGTAGTCATCCGTCTTAGAGGGAATGGTACGGATGGTGTGACCGAGATGGGCGAGGAGAAATTTGTTCAAGACGATTGGGTCACGGGTGTAGTTGTTATGCAGCAGGGAGTATTCCCCCAAGAATGAACCGCTGTCCTTATCATAGCTGTGCAATAACGTGTAAGAAGCGCAGTACGTGCAGTACAGTAAATAATCTCTCATGGAAATCCCTCCAAAAAATAGCTCCATGACAGGAATTTTATTTATATGGTATGAGAAAAAACGTGAGCAGGTGATACTTGCTTCTCTTGTTTTTGGCGTTTGGTTTGTGTATGCTAAATGACGGGCTCGGCCCGGTAAATAGAGCAGATGTTGGGCTTTTGCATAGCATAGGAGAGAGTAGAAACTGGGTAGACTCTCCGGGTATCGTACGGAGGGGAAAGGAGCATGACACAGATGGGAAATCAAAAGATTCGACTGGGCATTATTTATGGAGGAAAATCCTCAGAGCATGAAGTTTCATTGCGTACGGCCATGTCCATTATGCAGGCTGTAGATGCAAATAAATATGAGGTAACCCCTGTGTACGTTCAATTGGATGGCTCTTGGGTGACTGGAGAAACACTGGCAGGTCAACTGCCGGATAAGATCGAAGCGTTGCGCTTATCAGCAAAAACACCAGCGATTACCGAGGCAGCAGAGACAGGGCAAGAGCTGGCAGTAACAAGCAAGTCGGGGTCGCTGTTTGCCATGAATGAGCAAATGGATGTTGTTTTCCCTGTGGTTCACGGACCATTTGGGGAAGATGGGACGATTCAGGGGCTGCTGGAATTGGCGAATATCCCGTACGTGGGAACCGGAGTAATGGCTTCCGCTGTCGGAATGGATAAATGGATGATGAAGACCGTCTTTGCACAGGCTGGACTTCCGCAAGTGAAATATGTAGGCTTGCTGCGCTCGCAATGGGAAAAAGGCCAGGACGATGTCATGGATCGGATCGAGCGTGAACTCGGCTATCCGTGTTTCGTCAAACCGGCGAATATGGGCTCCAGCGTAGGGATTAACAAAGCGAAAAATCGTGAGGAGCTCAAGCACGCATTAGATGTCGCTGCCAAATTCGACCGCAGATTGATTGTGGAAGAGTTCGTTCAAGTCCGTGAGTTGGAGATTGGCGTTTTGGGGAATGAAGAGCTGATGACTTCTGTCGTTGGGGAAGTCATTGCCGCTAAAGAATTTTACGATTACGAAGCCAAGTACAAGGGGGCGGGAACAGAGCTCTCCATTCCTGCCATCGTTCCCGAGCATGTATCCGAACAAATTGCGGATATTGCCAAGCAGGCATTCCAAGCACTCGATGGCTCTGGCCTTTCTCGCGTAGACTTTTTCTGGGATGAGAAAAACGACAAGCTCTATATCAACGAAGTGAATACGATGCCAGGCTTTACGCCGTTTAGCATGTATCCAATGCTTTTCCAAGCAGCGGGTGTAAGCTACAGCGAGCTGATCGATCGTCTGGTGCAACTCGCTATCGATCGACATGCAGATAAAGGTCGCAACGTCGTAGATGCGGAAGAGTTGGATTAATCATGAGAAAAAAGATGCTGATGAATCGGCATCTTTTTTCTTTTTATGTAGGAGGGAGGAACTAATTTCGGTCAGCGCATCTCTTTGAATTGTATAAGACGAATTTTATTGCTTGAAATGAGAATGATAATCGTTTACATTATACATGGGACGTTTTACCAGTTATGTAAGTTGCAATGCTTGAAATAAAAAAATTGGATCAAGCAAGAGGAGAGGTAACATGTTCGTAGTCAAGCATATCGCAGAGCATGCAACGATGCAGAGCTTTCTCAATTGTTATCTCCGAGAAACAGGTAGGGGCGAGTGGATCAATCGGAAAGACGAGATTACGAAGCAGCTAACGAAAATCATACAGCCGAGTACAACAGGTACGTACCTTCATTGCGAACTCCCGCATCAGGGGATTTCCCTCTATGTCGGTGTCAAATATTATTCGGTGACAGGCAGGCATCTGTTTCATTATCCAGCTTGCTATCGAAGTGGTGACTGTACTCGATTCGTCAAAGCGGACTATTTGACATTAGCGGTTCTTTTGATTAAAGAGCTAACGCTTCAGCATGGGGAAAATGCAGTTCCAGATGAATTGGTCTTGCGTATGATTCAAAGCTGCCAAAGCATTGAGAAGTTTGTTCGGACTCGCCAAAGTAATGCGGAGATTTTATATGGCGTAGAACAAAGCTTCATCGAAGCAGAACAGGCACTTTTGTTCGGTCACTTGTTTCATCCAACCCCGAAGAGTCAGCAAGGAATTCCTGATGCCAAGCAAGCGTTGTATGCACCGGAGTGTTGCGGGAAGTTTCAACTCCACCTGTTTGCTGCCCATCCGTCGATTGTTCACGAAAAATCTGGACTAACAAAATCCGCTACGCAATTACTGAAGGATGAGTTTCCTTCGATATCTGATGTCGATCCGTCATTTTCAATCGTCCCGATTCATCCGCTTCAAGCAGAATGGTTGCTCGAACAGGTAGCCGTACAATCCTTGATCGGGAAAGGGTTGCTTCTATACCTGGGGCCAACGGGTGAGGAGTATATGGCGACATCTTCTCTTCGAACGGTTTATCATCCTGAGAAGAAATACATGCTCAAGCTGTCCGTCCCAATCAAAGTTACGAATTCATTACGGATCAACAAGTTAAGTGAGATGGAGATCGGTTTAGAGGCGAAGCAACTTTTTGAAACAGGGATCGGTGAAGTGAGTCACAAGTATCCAGGCTTTGGCTTTATCTCTGATCCGGCTTACATCACGATCACGTTGGATCAGGCGAAAGAATCCGGATTTGAAGTGATCCTGCGTGATAATCCCTTTATGGGGAGGAATGCAGAGCAAGTCACGCAAATCGCGGCACTCGTTCAAGATCCACTTCCCGGTTACAAGAGTAGGTTGGCAACGATCATTCACCATCTGGCACAAAAAGAAGGGAAGTCACAGGAAGTAGTTAGTTTGGAATGGTTTAAGCGGTATGTAGATATTTCTTTGAAGCCAATGGTATGGCTTTATCTAAAATACGGAATCGGCTTGGAAGCCCATCAACAGAATAGTGTTGTCATGCTTAAAGACGGATACCCCGATCAGTTCTTTTATCGTGATAATCAAGGCTACTATTTCTCAGAATCGATGCAAGAAGTATTAGAGGCAGAATTGCCTGGGGTTGGCAAGGCGAGCAGGAACATTTACAAAGACAATCTAGTAGATGAGCGAATCACTTATTACATGATTTTTAACCATATGTTTGGACTCATTAATGGATTTGGAACGGAAGGATTAATTGACGAACAAATCTTATTGGCAGAGATGCATGAGGTTTTGACGGAGTTTTTACCGATGAATCGAGAGGCGTCGAAGTTTCTGGAGAATCTACTCACGCGCGAACAGCTTCCGTGTAAGGCGAATTTGCTCACGCGCTTCTATGATTTGGATGAATTAACCCAACCGGAAGAGAGATCATCTGTTTTTGTTTACATAGATAATCCTTTAGCAAAAGTAAAACAGACGGAAAAGGCAGGGCTGCATGCTTTTGGATAGCTTACTAGCATCTAGCTTGAAGAGACTTGGAGGATAACGTATGGAGTTAACAATACAAGATTTCTCGATTGAAGAGGCACTTCACTCGCCCCAGTACGTGCAGGTGAGAAGACGGGTGTTTCGACAATGCATCGAGTCTTTATTATATGAGGGAATTTTGATCCCTGAGACCCTTCAAGAGGGGGACGAAACGATTTACACCCTGCATGGGCTTGATGAGGGTGAACTGCCTGTTCGCTATCTTTGCCGAGGGCGGAAAAGTGCCAGTTTTGGGCTTGTTCGTTTAGGGAAGGACCCCGTTACCCGTGTTGTTTACGATCAAAACGGGGTTGAAAAGCAAGAATCTGAAGCGGTATCCCTCACTCGTTTTTTAGTGGAAGTCTTTCGAACGAACACGGTAGATGAACAAAGACTGAAGCTATTTGCCAATGACTTGGAACAAACGCTGTTAAAGGATACATTGTCCCAATACTATCGGATACAAAATGATATTCGGATGCAGGGCAAATCGTACGATGAGCTGGAAGGTGATCTGATGGATGGTCACCCTTACCATCCTAGCTATAAATCACGTGTTGGCTTTAGCTATGTAGATCATTTTGCCTATGGTCCTGAATTTAAGCAGGAAGTTCATTTTCTTTGGTTAGCAATACATAAGCAATATTCTCAAGTATCCATTGATCAAGGAAGGAATTTCGATGACCTTCTTTTGGATGAAATAGGGCGAGAGCAAAAAGAAGCCTTTCAACAAATCATCGTCAATCATGGATGCGATCCTGATCAGTACGCCTTTGTGCCTGTCCATCCGTGGCAGTGGCGCAATCATATCGTGCCTGGGTTCCAAGACGATATCCATCGCAAACAGATCATTGTGCTAGGTGCAGGCTCTGATGGTCATCGTCCACAACAATCCATCCGCACATTTGCTAACAAAAGTAATCCGCATAAACCGTATCTGAAACTCTCGATGAACGTAGTGAATACTTCAGCTCCACGTCATCTCACGCCGCACTCACTGGCTAGTGCCCCCATTGTTTCGAGGTGGCTCAAGGGGATTACGGACGCAGATGCCTATTTGCGAGATGTGCAAAAGGTGATCATGCTCCAGGAGTTTGCGGCAGTGGCATACGATCCTCCACCTGCTTCTGAACTAGTGGAAATGGTTACATTCGGGGTAATTGGGTGCATGTGGAGAGAAAGTCTCATCCCTCATCTCGAAGCCGGAGAAGAGGCGGTTCCTTATAACGCATTAGCGGCAGTAGAGGTGGATGGGATGCCATTCATTGACCCTTGGGTTCGTAAGCAAGGGCTAGAAAATTGGCTTGTGCGATTATTGGAAAGCAGTGTATTGCCAGTCGTTCATATTCTTGTGAAACACGGAATTGCAATGGAAACCCACGCGCAGAATATGGTCTTGGTGCATCGGGATGGTGTCCCTACTCGGGTAGCATTGAAGGATTTTCATGAAGATTTGATTTTTTGCCAACCGTTCTTGAGTGAGCCAGACAAATGCCCGAACTTCGCGGAAGTGCACGAATATTACGCAACAAAGCCCGATGATGTGATGTTTCACATGAATCAAACATCAACAGTCAGGGATTTGACATTGGAGACTTTATTTATGATCAATCTGGGGCAACTTGCACGGCTATTAGAGGAGCATTACGGCTATGCCGAAGAGAACTTCTGGGAGATGGCCGTTCAGGTATTGGAGGGTCACCAACAACGATTCCCGGAATTGGTGGAGCGATTTAAGCGATTTGATCTGTTTGTTCCATGCGTGCAAGTAGAGAAATTGACCAAGAAAAAGCTATATACAACGAAGGAGAACTATCATTTACATGAAGTTCCCAATCCTTTGTTCGAGGCAAGGAGAAGGCTTCATTCCATGGCTGTGGGAGGTTACTAGCATGTTCATTGTAAATCAAAACGAGATTTCTGTGCATGAATTGGAGAGACATAAGCAAGGGTTCGAAAGCATGGATCATTTTCGGCAGCCAGAAGGAAAGAGGTATGCAGTCTGCTTGGCTGACCCACTTGACGTGATTAGTCTTGTTCAATATTTACGTGAGCATAATGGCTCGGTGTTGTTAATTCATGGGGAAACCCCGATGGAAACAGCCTATCAAATGGCAGTGAAGGCAAGATGTTATGGGCTTGTCTATCAAGAGACGAAGCACTTCTTGTCCATCACGGATAAACAACAGAGCGAAAAACCATCGCTCTACCAATATAGCTCAGGTACGACGGGAGACGCGAAGCTAATCGGAAGAAGCTGGGATGATATCCAAACAGAAATTCATGCTTACAACCAGTTATTCCAAGGTGAGGAAGCGTTAACCCCGATCGTGCTGGCATCTGTGACACATTCGTATGGATTGATATGTGGAGTATTGGCAGCCCTGGAACGGGGAAGTAAGCCTTCGATTGTGACGCACAAAAATCCGAAGTTTGCTTTGCAAGTGATTCAAGATACTCCCCAGCATATTGTTTATGGTCTGCCAGTCTTTTATCACATCTTATCCAGCTTTACGCGAGAGCAGGTACGCTTTCACCGGTTAATGACATCAGGAACCCCCATGCCAGAAGGCTTGTTTCTAAAGCTGCAAGGCATGAGCGACATCTTGATGCAACAATATGGTTGCTCTGAGGCGGGGTGCGTCAGTATGAGCAAACAGATGCGGTCGCATACAGATCTGGGGGTTCCCCTTTCCCATGTAACCATGACAACAGGCGAAAAGGAAGACCAACCTGATGAAATTAAGATTTGGAATGGACAGAACGAAATAGCGACGCAGGATTTAGGTTTTTGGACAGGAGAAGGACACATTCAATTTGTATCAAGGATGGATGATGTAATAAACGTCTCTGGCTTAAAGGTATTTCCTTTAGAGGTCGAGGATGTCATTTTGAAAATGAATGGGACAAAAGAAGTGGTCGTGTATCGTGGACGTCATCCAGTCATGGGAGAGATTGTGAAGGCGCAGGTTATTACAGAGGGAGGAACGACTCCTGAACAAATCAGGGAATGGTGCCAAGATCGTTTGCCAGGCTATAAAGTCCCATTTGACATCCAATGTGTGACGAGCATTCCTAAGACAGCCACCGGAAAAATCAGCCGTCGATTAGTAGAAATGGAGACGATCAGCAAATGACACGAACAGAAAGAATCGAGCAAATTCATACGATCATGACCGAAAAATTAAAATTATCGTATATCGTCACGCTAGAGGAGTCCATGCGATTGAATGAGGATCTACATATTGATTCGATCATGCTATTGCAACTGATTGTGTATATCGAGGAAGATTTGAAATTGGTCGTACCTGCTCATGAGTTGGATCCACGAATCTTCCAAACGGTCGGATCACTGCTTACTTTTGTTGAACAGCTGGAACCGCAGCATGTAGCGAATTAGCGTCTATACAAACATCGAGTGGGGGATACAGAATGGTTAAGGTTCATTGCATTATTTCATGCCTATGCGAAGTGATAAAGCGCCGCACAAAAATTGATTATCGTCCCTATTATTTTGGCATATGGGATGCCGAGTACTCCATTACGGATCAAGGTGTGGTCACCTATTACATTGATAACCATGAGGAGATTATCAAGGGATATGAGCGGCTTTTCCGAGCGAAAGTAACGGAATGGTATGATCATTCCCGAGATAAAGCCTCCAATTTGGACATGTTCTTAGAGTTAATTGATAAGCGTACCGAGGATCAGTTTGTCCTTGTTCAGATAGACATGTCGCTGGTTCCAGAACGAGATAATAAATTTGCATTGAAGCCATTCCCACATTTTTTGATGATTTCAAAGACGGAGAATGAAGATGAGTGGTTTATGTTTGACCCGGATTTTCGTTGGGAGGGCAATGTGAAGAAGGAGACGGTGATCAAAGCCTTCTTGGAAAATCCGTTTGGTGGCGGCTTTATGGTGGATGCGAGTGAAATTAAGGAACCAACCTATGAAATGATCCATGACTATTTCTACGACACACTCAAGCGTGATCATAACCCATTTACCCTTGAGTTGAAGCAATTGATTACAGACATGGCAGAAGGGCGCAATGGATACAACTTGGACATGTTGCTTGCGGCAGTGACTCAGGTAAAAGTGATTGCGATCCGTAAATACAGCTACGAGTATGCATTTCTCTATCTGCAAGATTACCTGCAGTACCATCGTGATGAGTTTTTGCGTATCGCCTATAAAGTGGAGGACATCTACCAAGGGTTTACAACAGCTCAGTACTTGTCTGTCAAAATGGCGATGACCAAGAATCTGGCGTTGTTGCCTCCAATTATCGATGCGTTAGAAGAGATTGATCTGATTGAACTAGAAGTGAAAAAAGAGCTGGAACGTCAGTTTGTACTGTGGACCCAAATGGATAAAAGTCTCGTCACTGTAGACGAAAAAGGGTGGAGGTAAAGATCAAATGAAACTCTCATTGTGCACAATTACTTTTCGCCACCAGTTGATTTCGTTTGAACAGATTGTTCGGTTTGCTCATCGTCATCATTTTGATGGAATCGAGTTATGGGGAACCCACGCTCAACATCTGTACGATCATGATCGATTAGAGATGGAGGAGCAGGTAAGGTCGGTCAGGGATCAGGGCATGAGTATCTCCATGCTTAGCGATTATCTGGATATTGCTACTTCGTCAGGATTTCAGCGTACGCTGGAAAAAGCAAAAAGACTCATTTCACTGGCAAATTGGCTACATGTGAAGCAAATCAGGACGTTTGCCGGACAAAAGGCAAGTCAAGAAGTTGGGCCAGAAGAGCGTGCAGGCTATGTGCATCATTTGCAAATCTTATGTAAGATGTGTCAAGAGCACGGGATTCAGCTTTTGGTCGAAACACATCCGAACACGCTTACAGATTCGCTGAGTTCTACACTTGCTTTGTTGCGGGAAGTCAATCATCCTGCACTAAAAGTGAATCTTGATTTTCTTCATGTCTGGGAATCCGGTGCTGATCCGATCGATGCGTACGAGCAATTGAAACCGTGGGTAGCTCATTATCATTTGAAAAATATTTCTTCATCGAATCATCTGCCGGTATTCGCTCCGCATAATGTATATGCCCCTAACGGTGATCGTGAGGGAATGGTACTGCTTGGTGAAGGTGTTGTAGACTATGGGCCAATTTTAGAAAAGATTGCGGATACGGATTATTTTGCATCTATTGAATGGTTTGGTCAGAGTCCGCAGCGTGTATTAGTGGAAGAGATAGAATGGTTGCGAAAGGCAATGATGGTTAGTGCGTAAGTGAGAAAAGGTCGGAGGCGCAGGGGTGCTTCCGATTTTTTTTTTATGTAAAAGGAAACCAAGTGCTCCCAGCGAGCGTCTACGTATTGATTACTTATTCGGGAGGACCCTTGATGAAAAAACACCTATTGCTCTCATGTTTGCTGATTTCCTTGCTGGGCATCCTTGTTCCTGGACAAATCAATGCTTCTGCTCCTGCAAAGGCAGACCCTCGCAAACCAGAGCCAGTCGTCATCTATAAAGTCACAGTAGATGGAAAAGTGACAAAAACCGTGACGAACATGCCCTTGATTCACCGGGCGAACATGTCGCCATCGGGGCGGTTTGTATACGGGGAGCGAATCGGATACGGAAAGGCAGACCGAACCATACCGTACTTGTACGATATGCAAACAAAAAAGATGACGCAGCTATCCGGCTATGGCAAATGGTCGCCAAAGCAAGACGTACTCTACGTTCGTGAAAATGGCGGTATCGTAAAGCTCAGTCTGCCAGACAGCAAAAAAACGGTACTCGTCCCGGCAGCAGCTCAGTATCCTGTCCTTGATTTTTCCGTTTCACCGGATGAACAGTACATGGTGTTCACCCGTATGGACATGCTCTCTTCCAATTCCAAAGTAAGCGGTCACTTGTACTTGCAGCACCTGCCAACACTCAAAATGAAAAAGAATGACCAGTATGAATGGAAGGTAGATCAATACGCACCACAAGAGAAGTTTTATTGGATGCCAAATTCCAAAAAGCTGTTTTACCGGACGCAAACAGCCTTCAAAGAGCTTGATTTGCCAACGGGGTTAAAATACGAACACAAAATGACCGACTTTCCTTCTTATTCGAATGATATGAAGTACCGGTATATGCGAACGGAAAAAGAAGAATACATGCTGGATCTGCCAGCGGGGAAAAAATTGATTTTGAAGTCGTCCTTTTATCCTGATAACGATTTGAAACAGATTTTCTGGTCACCGGGAGGGAATCAGTTTGCAGCAGAAGTATATGTACATCCATCAAATTCACAAGACTCGTATGGGGCCATCCGCTTTTGCAAGCAGGTGAAAAATTGCAACGATCCATTCAGTGATCCGAAGAAAGGCTTACCAAACCCGTATTTGAGCTCTGCTGATAACTATCGCATCATTGGCTGGGCAAAGGATGGGAAATCGTACTACGTAGCCGATCTTGCTTCTACTCACTATACGGCTTTCGCGCTTGATAAGCTCGATATTTACAACGAAATCTATGAGCAGCGCTAACCAACAAATTCGGCTAATCTTCAGGTTCGCTTTCGCAGGGGGAGAATCCAATGAAGTAGCGGGGGAAAGAGGAATCGCTGCCTTTCAGGAAGTTTTGGATCACCATCAAGGCAAAAAAGTCGCGATTGGCATCCATGGAAACATCATGACGATCATTATGAATCACTACGATCCATCATACGATTTCTCCTTTTGAAAAAAGACCTCGATGCCCGATATTTATCATCTAAGCTTTGAGGAAGATCGATTAATCCAGGTAGAACGTCTGTGGAATGATAATGACAAGCGCTAAAAAACAAGCCGTCTCCCGTATGATACGAGAGGCGGCTGTTCTCTTACTATTATTCGTGACCTTCGAGATCAGTAATAAGCGTCCATAAAGACATACCTTTGGAAGCCTTGAACAAAAAGGCATGTTTTTCATCCCGCAGCGGCAGCAGAGCAGCCAATGCCTCTGCTTTGGTCGAGAAATGCAGCTTTTTGCCCGAATAAGCATCATGGAGATGACGTGAATCCTCACCGATTGTCACGAGCAGCTCGAAGCGCTCAGCGATGTCTTGAAGCGAGGCTCCGACGCCCGCGTGCATAGCCGCACTTTCTGGACCGAGCTCATACATGTCACCTAGCACAACGACTCTCGCGCGCTTAGGGTACAGCTCAGCAAAGGTCCGTACGGCGGCTTCCATGGAAACGGGGCTGGCATTGTACGCATCACTGATATACACAGTACCGTGCTTCCCGTTCATTTGCTCAAACCGCATGGCGGAGAGCTGAACGGTGGACAAAGCGTGAACAATTTGCTCCGTATCCATTCCGAGTCTCTTGGCAATCGCGACAGCAGGCAGTGCATTCAGGACACTGTGGCGGCCATGCAACGGCAGGAATGCCTCGAAATTCTCCCCGGAGGCTAAGCATACTTTGAAACGAGTCCCGCTTTCAACCGTTTCGATTTGCTCGGCCCAAATATCCGCCTTCTCATTAACAGAGTAGTACATGATTTCACCCGGATACAGATGGGCTATCATCCGTAGATACTCCGAATCCTTGTTGAGCAGCACGAGCCCGTCCAGAGCGGTATGAGGAAGCAGCTCTGCCTTTGCGAGAGCAATTTTTTCACGCGTGCCAAAATACTCAATATGAGACTCTCCGATAAATGTAATCACGCTAATATCTGGCTGAACCAGCGATGCGAGCAGATCGATTTCACCGGCGTGGTTCATCCCGAGCTCCAGTACAGCAGCTTGATGTTTTTCTTCCATCTGCAATAATGACAAAGGTACACCGATGTGGTTGTTGAAGTTTTTATACGTCTTGTATACGGGCGAACGGCTGGCAAGTACGTGTGCCACGATGTCCTTTACGGTTGTTTTCCCGATACTTCCTGTAATGGCGATGCGAGGGAAAGAAAAGCTTTTCCGATAAGCGGCAGCCAGCTTTTGAAAGCCACGCAGTGTATCGTTGACGAGAATTAATCCAAAATCGTTTGGCAAGTTCCCAGGAATCTTATCCTGATTCGAAACGAGAGCAGCTACAGCTCCGTGTTCAGCGGCTTGTAACAAAAAATCATGTCCATCCCGTGCGCCGCCTGTCAGCGCTACAAACAAAGATCCCGCAGTCAGCTCGCGGGTATCAAAGTGAACGGATGACAAGGCAAGCCCTGGGGAACCAGCGAGCAAAATCCCTTCTGCGTTGATTGCTGCCTGATCCAGTGCAATTGGTTTCATCTGCACGAACTCCTTTGATCCGTAGTAACCTCGAAGTCATGCTACCATGCGTTAGGTAGCGCCGCAAGACAAAAGTGAGGGAATGTGATACGATCAATTCTTACATACATAACGATCCACATACAAAAAAAGAAAGGAGTCTCCCATGGAAAAAAGTATTTTTACCAAAATCATGGACGGTGAAATTCCTGCTCGTATCGAGTATGAGGACGAGCACGTCATTGTCATCCACGATATTGCACCAAAAGCACGCGTTCACTTGTTGATTATCCCGCGTAAGCCGATTCCCACGCTCATGGATGTAAGCGCCGAGGATCTGCCGCTGATCGGGCATATCCACCATGTAGCGCAACTCTTGGCGAAAAAGCTGGAGCTGCCAGGTTTTCGCTTGATTAACAACTGCGGCAAAGAGGGTGGACAAGAGGTTTTCCACATCCATTATCACCTGTTGTCCGGTTTTTACGAATAAAATTGAAGTAAAGGTTGACCTTCTTTAGTCAATTATCCTATAATGAAGTGTGACAGTCTGTTCGTACGTTCGACTCAGGCGTCCCACGGTTTTAGCGGAGGGAGGGAAGACAAATGGCAGAAATTCGAGTCAAGAAAAACGAGTCTTTGGATAGCGCACTTCGCCGCTTCAAGCGTGAAAGCGCAAAATCCGGGGTGATGGCGGAACTGCGTAAACGTCGCCACTTTGAGAAGCCTAGCATTAAGCGCAAGAAGAAATCCGAAGCAGCTCGCAAACGCAAGTTTTAATTGACGGAGGGCTCATCATGAGTGTAATGGAGCGACTCGATCAAGATATGAAGCAAGCAATGAAGGACAGAGCTGCTCTAAAACTCTCTGTTATTCGCATGGTGAAAGCCGCATTAAAGAACGAAGAGATTAACAAGGGCAGACTTTTGTCTGAAGACGAAGTGCTGACCATCTTGACTCGTGAGTTAAAACAACGCCGTGAATCCCTCCACGAATTTGAGAAGGCAGGCCGCGTGGAACTTGCCTCGAAAACGCGCGAAGAGATCGACGTGCTCTCCGCTTACTTACCCGCTCAGCTTAGCGAAGACGAAATTCGTGATATCGTTCGGGAAGGTATCGCAGCTACCAATGCCTCCTCCAAAAAGGAGATGGGCAAAGTGATGGGTGCGATCATGCCGAAAGTGAAAGGCAGAGCAGACGGAAACCTCGTGCAAAAGATTGTATCTGAGGAACTACCATCGTAGACGAGAGTAACACCTCATATAGATACGAACAGAAAAACTCAACCTGTAAAGGTTGGGTTTTTCTTTTTTTCCAAATGTAAAATAAATATGAAACGATTGCCAACCTCTTTCGTATACCTTATTGCACACACGTTGAAGCTGATAGAAGGAAAGGAGGTACATGCAATGAGTGCAACAAGGCTAGTAAAAAGCCGCGTGCGATTGCTTTTTTCACTTCTTTGCCTGATTATGGGAATGACCATGCTTCTTGCTCCCGCGTCCACAACAGCCAAGACCTATCAAAAAGCTGTCTGGATTCCAGTAGATAGCACCATCGAGCGAGGGCTGGAGAGCTTTTTACACAGAGCATTTGCTGACGCACAGAAGCAGCAGGCAGACCTTGTTATCTTGCATATCAATACGCCAGGTGGAGAAGTTAACGCTGCCGACCAGATTGGGCAGTTGATCCGTCAGGCTCCCATGCATGTGATAGCCTACATTGATAATCAGGCTTTTTCAGCGGGAACTTACATCGCCCTGAATGCAAATGAAATTATTATGACTCCAGGTAGTAGCATGGGGGCAGCCGCACCGATTGACATGGCAGGGAATGCGGCAGACATTAAGTTCATTTCCGGTTGGAGCAATAAAATGAAGGCGGCAGCTGAGCTGAACAATCGCAATCCTGACGTTGCTCGCGCGATGGTGGAAATCGATACAGAATTCCCGGGATTAAAGCCAAAAGGCACGGTGCTTTCTCTTGATGCCCAACAAGCGAAGCAGTTGGGTTATGCAGATGATGTGGTGTCCAATAAGGAAGAACTGCTCAAAAAGCTCGGCATTCAGTCAGATTCCCTCCAGGCGATTGAGCCAACTGGTGGAGAACTGGTAGCAAGATGGGTAACGAGTCCCATTGTGATGAGCCTTTTGCTCATCATTGGTTTGGGAGGAATTGTAGTAGAACTGTTTGCCCCTGGCTTTGGTGTTGCGGGGACGATTTCGCTCTTCGCGTTTAGTCTGTACTTCTTCGGGCATTATGTAGCGGGATTTGCCAACTGGTTGCACATAGGATTGTTTGTCATCGGAATCTTACTGATGCTTCTGGAAATTTTTCTTCCGGGCGGCATTGTCGGTGCGATTGGCTTCCTGAGCATTGTGACTGGTCTCGTAATGGCAGCCTACGACACGAAGCAAGGGCTGGCATCCCTGGGTGTGGCTGCTTTGATCACGGCAATTGTTACGTTCCTGTTAGTGAAGAAATACGGGGTCAAAGGTCTATTCAGCAAGTTTGTCTTGGGTGAGACGCAAAGCAATGAAGAAGGTTACGTAGCTCCGCGCGATCAGCGTGAGCTGGAAGGAAAATCAGGCATCGCCCTGACACCATTGCGCCCGGCAGGGGTCGTCAAGGTGGAAGGAAAACGTGTGGATGCTGTATCGGTTGGTGGTTTCATTGAAGCAGGTACCGCCATCACCGTTGTGCAAGTAGAAGGCACGCGTATCGTCGTTGCCGAACTAGAACAAAAGGAGTGAGCTCTACATGTTTGAAAGTGGTTTGATTCCCCTTATTTTTATGGTGGCAGTAGCCATCGTTGTACTTTCAGTTTTCTTCTCATTCGTACCAGTCATGCTCTGGATTTCTGCACTGGCTTCCGGTGTGAATATCGGGATTATTACCCTCGTCGCAATGCGCTTGCGTCGCGTCATACCATCCCGTATCGTGAATCCGTTGATTAAAGCGCGTAAAGCGGGCTTGCAGCTGGATACAAATCAATTGGAGAGCCATTATCTCGCAGGCGGTAACGTAGACCGTGTAGTAGATGCGCTCGTAGCAGCACAACGCGCAGATATTCCACTTGGCTTCGAACGCGCAGCAGCCATTGATCTGGCAGGTCGTGATGTTTTGGAAGCGGTACAGATGAGTGTTAACCCAAAAGTGATTGAAACACCTGTGGTAGCAGCCATGGCAAAGGACGGTATCGAGCTGCGCACTCGTGCCAAAGTAACGGTTCGTGCCAACATCGATCGATTGGTCGGTGGTGCTGGTGAAGAAACAATTATCGCCCGTGTAGGTGAGGGGATCGTATCGACTATTGGTTCGTCAAAAGGACATAAGGATGTATTGGAAAATCCGGATCTGATCTCCAAAACGGTATTGAACAAAGGTCTGGATGCCGGAACCGCTTTTGAAATTCTCTCGATTGATATTGCGGACGTAGATGTAGGGAAGAACATCGGAGCACAATTGCAAACCGACCAAGCAGAAGCAGATAAACGTATTGCCCAAGCGAAAGCGGAAGAGCGTCGTGCCATGGCGGTAGCCCAAGAGCAGGAAATGATCGCGCGCGTACAAGAAATGAAGGCAAAAGTAGTAGAAGCCGAAGCGCAAGTACCACTCGCTTTGTCCGAAGCATTGAAAAGCGGCAAAATGGGCGTAATGGATTATTACAACATGCAAAACATTGCTGCTGATACACAAATGCGTCAATCCTTCGGGCATGCAGGTGACAAACAAGATCCTGCTACGCCAGACGAGAAAGAATAAGGGCGATTGCCATGGAAGATCTTATGGATCTCGTCGCAGATTTACTGGATTTAGTCGAGTGGATCATCCCGCTCATCGGCAAGTTCTGGTTTGTCATCCTTGGTTACTTAGGATATAAAGCTCTTGGAAAAACCGGAAAGAAGAAGATGTCTCAAGGCAAGAAAATGCCTCCGCTTACCCCGGCTACAACGTCGGATATCCCGAAGGAAACAGAGGATTATGGCAGGGAGACGGTGCGAGCATCCTCCAAATACGAGCCACTTCAGCAAGAATCGATGGAAGGGATTGGAGTCGAGCAGGAATGGGCATTTTCCAGTCCAGCTCGTGCTTCAACGGGTCCGACCATCACAGTGAAGCAATCGGAATCAATGAAGGTTGCTGATTTAGACCGAGCGAAAACACTCACATCAAAACACGGCAATCCCCGTGATGGCATGAAATGGGCGCTCATTTTTGGAGAGCCGCGCTCAAAGGCTCCGTACGCTAAGCAGGTTCGGCAAAGAAAGATTTTATAAATAGTAGCTAGTCAAACAGGTGAACTTCGGTTCGCCTGTTTTTCATTGATTGATACGCAATGTTTTCATGTCGAAATATATCGAATAACTTGTCTTGTTTCTCATATCCTTGTTGACTATCCTGAATGTAATGAAAATTCCTCCAAATAGAAGAAGGGACAGAGGTCAAGCGATGAATCAACAAATTTTTGAGCAAATGGGGCGGTTTCGTCAAAAAGTGATTCGGCTTGCCATCTTCGAAAACAAATCAGTATATGAAACAGCGATCGCATGCGGTTGTTCAGCTGAGAAAGTAAAGCGAGTCATGAAAAAATGGAAGGCGCTTACAAAAGAAAGCAAATAATCAATGGGTTTTGTGGAATGTATTTCAAAGTATGAGTCCTCATCTGCTTGCTAAATCGCGAGCGATGAGGGCTCTTTTTTTGTGACTGTTTTTGATGAATGCCACTTTATGCTCGCGCATACGCATAGATAAGAATGGTTTTGCACCTGCAAACAGATGAGATCGTCATATTCGCCAATATATAGAACGAGAAGGGGGGCTAATCCATGAAGCGTTGGAGCCGCCGTCTGCGCCAGCTGGCCGGAGGGGTGTTGGATCTGCCGCAAGATGTAGTCCTGGAAGTCCCGCGCATCACGATGATCGGTCATTTGCAAATGTATATAGAGAATCATCGAGGAGTCTTGCATTTTAGCGAAAAAGAGCTTCGTCTGTTGTTGACGAACGGTCAAATGATTGTTTCAGGTGAACAGCTTGTCATCCGAGCGATTTTGCCTGAGGAGGTTCTGTTAGAAGGCAGAATCGGTGGTGTGAAATTTTTGGAGACAGGACCACAGAGCTCGTAATCTTGGTAAAGGTAGGGGGCGGCACGTATGCGGTATGGAATCAAGGAGTGGGTGGATGGACATGTAACCATTACCGTTCGGGGAAAACGGTTTGAGCGGATGCTGAATATGGCCGTACGGGATGGAATTCGAATCTGGAATATTCGCAGGGTAGGAGAAGAGGTGACTCGCTGCGATATTTTGATTCGGGATTATTTTCGTTTACGTCCGCTTTTAAAAGAGACAGGCTGTCGCAGTCACGTGGAGGCAAGAGACGGGCTGCCTTTCTGGCTGCTGCGTATACGTAGACGATCTGGATTGGCAATTGGGGCTGCCCTTTTTTTCATTGGATTGTACATGCTCTCCTCCTTTGTCTGGAGTGTTGAAGTGAGCGGGACGAAAATGGTAGATCCGCGTCGAGTGATTCAAGCTGCCGAACAAGTGGGGATTAAAGAAGGGGCATGGAAGGTCAAACTAAAAGAACCGTTGGTATTGCAAAAAGAGCTGTTGAGTCTGCTGCCGGAAGCGTCCTGGGTTGGAATTGAGATTCAAGGAACCAAGGTCATGCTTCAAGTGGTTGAAAAAGAGGCTCCCGTAAAGCCGCTTGCAACTGGTCCTCGTCATCTTGTAGCGAAAAAGAGGGCTGTCGTCCATAAAATTCTCCCAGAGGTTGGCCGCAGTCAGGTTGTGAGCAATCAATTGGTAGAAAAAGGCCAAGTTCTCATTTCCGGGATCATTGGCAATGATACCCGACAACAAGCCGTATCAGCGCGAGGCAAGGTGCAAGGGGAAGTGTGGTATATGAGCAACACATCTGTCCCGCTAAAACAAACGATGCACCGTTTGACGGGAGAAAAGCTGCAGCATCAATACCTTCTCGTAGGACCCTATGCGGTATACGTGTGGCCATTTGAAAAACAGTCCTTTGCACAAGCCGAAATGGCAGAACAACGGTATTTGCCCTCGTATGGGGGATATACCTCACCACTTGGCTGGAAGACAGTAACGTACGCGCAAACAGAACCCGTTCAAACAGAAATGAGCGTGGAGGAAGCGACGGAACTGGCTAAAAAATTCGCCAGGGAGGATATCTTGAAAAAAGCTGGAAAAGATGCGTTCATTCAGGACGAAAAAGTTTTGCACGTCACAACAGAGAATGGTAAAGTTTACGTAAGCATTCATTTTTCCGTCATTGAAGATATTGCCATTGAACAGCCTCTCGTTGGGCAGTGAGGGATGGCAAGCAAATGACGCATTGCTGATTACCGTTGCAAGGAGATGGAAGCCTGTTGCACGTACAAGATGAGGTAAGAATCCCGTTTTCAGACGCATCTGAGGCCTTGCTGTTGTTCGGACCACATGACGCGTACCTAACACTGATCGAGCAAAGAAGTTCCGCCAAAATTATGACCCGAGAAGGCGAACTGGTTATTAGCGGGGATAAGCCGGAAGTGGACAAACTGACAGCGTTGATTGAAACTCTGCTACAGTTGATTCGCAGAGGGATTGCCCTGTCCGAGCGAGACATCTCTTATGCGATGTCGTTGATTGAACGGGGAGAAGGTGCCCAACTGCTCGATGTGTATGATGAAGAAGTCGCTCGTACCCAACGTGGCAAAGTAATCAGGGCAAAGACTTTGGGCCAGCGTCACTATTTGTCTGCGATCAAGAAGCATGACATTGTGTTTGGAATTGGACCAGCTGGTACCGGAAAAACGTATTTGGCTGTTGTCACAGCAGTAAATGCGTTGAAAAATGGGCGTGTCAAACGGATCGTTCTTACCAGACCGGCCGTAGAAGCGGGGGAGAGCCTTGGATTTTTGCCAGGAGATTTGCAGGAAAAAGTAGACCCTTACCTGCGTCCGCTCTATGATGCCTTGTACGACATGCTGGGTAACGAACAAGTCGCCAAAATGATGGAACGCGGACTCATAGAGGTTGCACCTTTGGCGTACATGCGTGGTCGTACGCTCGAAGATTCCTTCGTTATTTTGGATGAAGCCCAGAACACGACTCCCGAGCAAATGAAAATGTTTTTGACCAGGCTTGGCTTTGGTTCCAAAATGGTCATTACGGGTGATGTGACCCAGGTGGATTTGCCAAAAGGCAAGAAATCCGGATTGCGAGAAGCACAGCGCATCTTAAGTCCGATTTCAGATGTAGCCTTTATTCATTTCCAAGAGGGAGACGTCGTTCGCCACAGTCTGGTACAAAAAATCATTGCTGCATATGCCAAGGAAGAAGTAGAACACGGCTATTAATAAATGGCGTCACAAAAAGGAGATCGTTTACCTGTGTTATCTGTAGAAATCCTACATGAAGAAATCGATGCGATCGATGAGAATTTGCAAAACCTGCTCGTTCGTTGCCTGGAAGCAGCGGCAAAGCTGGAAGACGTACAAGGAGAAGTAGTTGTCACGCTGGTGAACAACGAGCGCATCCACGAGTTGAATCGCGATTATCGTGGCGTTGATCGGCCTACGGATGTTCTGTCCTTTGCGATGAACGAACCGGGTGAAGGAGAAATGGAAATCTTCATCGATGAGGAAGAGGCCAGCGAGTTTCCGAATATGCTTGGAGATATCATTATCTCAGTGCCAAAAGCACATGAGCAGGCCGAAGACTATGGCCATTCATTCGAACGCGAACTCGGATTTCTCACGGTTCATGGTTTTCTTCACCTTCTGGGTTATGATCATGGAACACCAGAAGAAGAGAAGGAAATGTTTTCACGTCAAGAAAAGGTGCTGGAAGAAATCGGCTTGACGAGGTAGGAGATTACGTTGAAGGAATGGCGACGATTGATTCGCAGCTTCGCCTACGCTTTGCAAGGAATTTCCTATACCGTACGGACACAGCGAAACATGCAAATCCACGTAGCCGCAGCCATTTTGGTGCTGGCGGCAGCGTGGTGGCTGCAGATACCCCGCAGCGATGTTTTGCTGGTCCTTTTTTCTATCGGTCTGGTCTTCTCCTTGGAGCTGGTAAATACCGCGATTGAAGCAGTCGTTGATTTAGCTTCCCCGGAATGGCACGCCAAGGCAAAGATTGCCAAAGATGTGGGAGCAGGAGCTGTGCTTGTGGCGGCAATCCTGTCCCTCATCATCGGAGTCCTCGTATTTGGACAGCCACTGTTGCAAAAAGTATGGGGATAGTTTTTACTAGTGGTACCGGACGGGTCATTCCAGTTGACCTTTCAGTCTGGTTTCTTCGTGTCTCTTTGGACACATCTTGCTATGAAATGATGTTAAAGATCAATCATATGAGGAATGATGAGAATGGATAAACAATCATTGTTAGCACAAGCAATCGAAGCCAGAAAGCTTGCTTATGTACCGTACTCCAAGTTTCAGGTAGGTGCAGCTCTTTTAGCTGAGAGTGGCAAGGTTTATTTGGGAGGCAATATTGAAAATGCAGCGTACTCGCTGTGCAACTGTGCAGAGCGTACGGCTCTTTTCAAAGCGTATTCGGAAAATGATCGGACTTACAAGGCTTTAGCTGTCGCTGCCGATACTCCGCAAGCTGTATCACCGTGCGGGGCTTGCCGACAAGTCATCGCGGAGCTGTGCCCGCCGGACATGCCTGTATTTTTGACGAATCTCAAAGGCGACCTTTGGGAAACGACAGTATCTGCCCTGCTTCCAGGCGCATTCACCAAGGAGGATTTACGTGGATAATCGCAAGACCAAGCAATCGTTTAAATCTGGCTTTGTCTCCATTGTGGGACGTCCAAATGTTGGAAAATCAACCCTGTTGAATCATATTGTGGGACATAAAATCGCCATCATGTCGAATAAGCCGCAAACGACACGCAACAAAATTACGGCGGTTCATACGACAGAAGAAGGACAAATTATTTTCTTGGATACACCTGGGATTCACAAGCCCCAATCCAAACTCGGAAACTATATGGTTTCGGTTGCCGAAAATACATTGAACGAAGTAGACCTCGTTTTGTTTGTTGTCGATGCAACAGAAAAACGCGGAGCTGGGGACGACTACATCATCGAGCGGTTGAAGCAGGTCAAAACGCCAGTATTTTTGGTCATCAACAAAATTGACAAGGTGCACCCGGAAGCACTGCTGCCAATTATTGACGATTACCGCAAATTGTATGATTTCAAGCAAATTGTTCCAATCTCTGCTCTGGAAGGTAACAATACAGGATCATTGCAGCAGGCTATTTTGGGTGAAATGGAAGAGGGCCCGATGTATTACCCTGCCGACCAGGTGACAGACCATCCGGAACGCTTTGTAGCAGCCGAGTTGATTCGGGAAAAAGTTCTGCATTTGACCAGAGAAGAAGTACCTCACTCCATTGCGGTCGTCATTGAAGAAATGAAGCGAGGCGAAAATGGCAAAACGCTTTACATTTATGCGGCTATTTACGTTGAGCGGGATTCCCAGCGGGGTATTTTGATCGGGCAAAAAGGCCAGATGCTCAAAGAAATTGGTCAACGCGCCCGCAAGGATATCGAGCGACTGATGGGGGACCAGGTATTTTTGGAGCTCTGGATCAAGGTGAAAAAGGATTGGCGCAACCAAGAGCGGATGCTGCGTAACTTCGGTTTCTACGACGAGCAATAATATTCCCAACGCGATGTGTTAATTTTTCCAAGGCATAGAATAACGGGCAAAGGTGATTCTAAGAAGGAAGTGGATAGACCCGATATAGGAAAGGATGATGCTCCTTGCTTCGTGACTTTTCTTGGAGAGTTTTCGCTTCAACCGGTGACATCCATGCTTACCTTCTCTACCGTGATCACCATCAAACGGATGTTTCCAGTGAGGAGACCTCGTTTGATCTCGCCCAGGAAGAATTGGGTGACACGCAGGCATGCTTGTAAAGTGGGAAGGGATTGTCATTCGCAGTGTGGACTATGGCGAGTCCAGTAAAGTGATGACATTGTTTACCCGGGAGAACGGCAAATTAGGCGTGATGGCCCGTGGTGCCAAAAAGACCAAAAGCCGTCTTGCCGCCGTCTCCCAGTTGTTTTCGCATAGTTATTATCTATGCAAGGCAGGACCCGGTACGGGAATGCCTGATCTCTCTCAGGGAGATATGCTGGATTCGTTCCGGGATATGCGGCAAAGCCTGACTGCTACGGCTTATGCCGCATACATAGCAGAGCTTTTGGATCGACTGACGCAGGAAAGAGAGCCGAATCCCTACTTGTTTCAGCTACTCCTTCATACGTTCCGCTATTTGGATGAAGGACGAGATGCTGAGATCCTGTGTCGGATTTTTGAGACCAAGATGCTAATGGTAGCGGGTATCTCCCCGCAGCTCACGGCGTGTGCAAACTGTGGCGAACAGCGCGAGCCCTATGCGATCAGTGTAGGACAGGGCGGCCTGTTGTGCCCAGTTTGCCTGCCTTCCGATCCATACGCTATGGCAGTTACACCCTCGACCTGGAAGCTGTTACGGCTGTTCCAGGTATTTGATTTGGAGCGTCTTGGTGACATTGAAGTAAAACCGGCTACACGCAACCAGCTCAAGCATGTGCTGCGGAGTTTCATGGACGAGTATCTGGATCTCAGGCTGAAAAGTCGAGCATTTCTGGAACAACTGGAGCGTATGGAAAGAATGACGCAAACAGATCAGGACTAATTGACATACGAATTTGTTTTCGTTATGATAAGAACCAAACTTGTATACCGAATGTTGCCATGAAGGAAAAGAGTAGTCGGCCACTGGCTGTGAATAGCGAATCGGGGATAGTGGGAGCCCGGTCACCATGCTGATGAAGGGCGTTCTGGAGCAATTTAATTGTAAGGTGGGCGAAGAAGTCATTCGCCAAGTAGGGTGGAACCGCGAGAATCCTCTCGTCCCTACACTGTCGCATCAGGCAGTGTAGAGGCGGGAGGTTTTTTTAGTTTCGACTTAAAGCCTAGTAAATCATTTAGAGGAGGAAAAAGCATGAAAATGACATTTCAAGACATCATTTTGACGCTGCAAAACTTTTGGGCAAAGCAAAACTGTCTCATTGTCCAGCCGTATGACGTTGAAAAAGGGGCAGGTACGCTCAACCCAATGACCTTCCTTCGTTCCATTGGACCTGAGCCGTGGAATGTGGCATACGTGGAGCCTTCCCGCCGCCCGGCAGACGGACGTTATGGGGAAAACCCGAACCGTCTGTATCAGCATCACCAGTTCCAAGTAATCATGAAGCCATCTCCGGACAACATTCAGGAGCTGTACCTGGAGAGCTTGCGTGAACTCGGAATCGAGCCACTGGAGCATGATATCCGATTTGTAGAGGACAACTGGGAGCACCCAGGGCTTGGCGCATGGGGTTTAGGCTGGGAAGTTTGGCTGGACGGTATGGAGATCACACAGTTCACGTACTTCCAGCAAGTGGGCGGTCTGGAATGTAAACCAGTAGCAGTCGAGCTGACTTACGGACTGGAGCGTTTGGCCTCCTATATTCAGGAAAAAGAAAATGTATTCGATCTGGAATGGTGCAACGGGTATACGTACGGAGATGTATTCCTGCAACCAGAATACGAGCATTCCAAATACACATTCGAGCTGTCTGATGTCGATATGCTGTTCTCTCTTTACAATACGTATGAGTCTGAAGCAAAAAGACTGATGGCGGAGCGACTGGTTTACCCAGCATATGACTACGTACTGAAATGCTCCCACACCTTCAACTTGCTGGATGCGCGTGGAGCCATCAGTGTGACGGAGCGTACAGGTTACATCGCTCGTGTACGCAATCTGTCTCGTGAAGTAGCACAAACCTATTATAAAGAGCGTGAGCGCCTCGGTTTCCCGCTTTTGCAAAAAGGCAACGCGGACGCTGCGGATCAAGTGAATCAGGTGAAGGGAGAGGATACAAATGAGTAAGCGCGATCTACTCGTAGAGGTTGGTTTGGAAGAAATGCCTGCTCGTTTTGTCGCACAGGCAGCGGCACAATTCAAGGAAAAAGTAGAAAAGTGGCTGACTGCTGAGCGCGTGCCGTTTGATCAAATTACGGCATTGGAGACACCTCGTCGTTTTGCCCTGTTGATCAATGGACTTGCAGAAAAGCAACCTGACCGCAATGATGAAGCGAAGGGTCCTGCACGCAAAATCGCACAAGATGAAGCGGGGAACTGGTCAAAGGCAGCACTCGGTTTTGCACGAAGCAACAATGTTGAGCCTGACCAACTGTATTATAAAGAAGTAAACGGGATCGAGTATGTTCATGCTCGCAAATCCGAAGCGGGAAAACCAACTACCGAGCTTTTGCCGCAACTGGCTGAAGTGATCATTGGTATGAGCTTCCCGAAAAACATGCGTTGGGGCGCACGCGATTTGAAATACGTTCGTCCGATTCGTTGGCTGGTTGCTTTGTTCGGTGATGAATTGATCGATCTGGAGATTGCTGGCGTAAAAAGCGGACGCGTTTCTCGTGGACACCGCTTCTTGGGAACAGAGGTTACGTTGAATCACCCAAGCGAATACGCGAGCAAGCTGGCTGAGCAATTTGTCATGGTGAATCCTGACGAGCGCAGAGCAGCCATTGTAGAACAAATTCATCGCTTGGAGAAGGAAAATGGCTGGACAATTCCAATGGACGAAGGGCTTCTGGATGAGGTAGTCCATCTTGTAGAATATCCGACCGCTCTTTACGGTACGTTCGAGCAAGAATTCCTTTCCATTCCACGTGAGGTTTTGGTTACCTCCATGCGTGAGCACCAGCGTTATTTCCCTGTTGAAAACGCACAGGGTCAATTGCTGAATCATTTTGTGACAGTGCGAAATGGAGACAGCCGCGCTCTGGAAAACGTAGCGAAAGGGAATGAAAAAGTTCTTCGCGCACGCTTGTCTGATGCTCGTTTCTTCTATGTAGAGGACCAAAAGCTGTCCATTGAAAGCTGCCTGAAACGCTTGGAGACAATCGTTTATCACGAAGAGCTGGGAACAATCGGTGATAAAGTTCGCCGTGTACGCAAAACAGCTGCGCAAATGGCAAGCAAGCTGGGTGTGAGCGCGGAAGAAACCCAACAAGTAGACCGTATTGCCGAAATCGCAAAATTTGACCTCGTTACCAACATGGTAGGCGAGTTCCCTGAACTGCAAGGGATCATGGGTGAAGATTATGCGCGCAAAGCGGGTGAGTCCGACCTCGTTGCGAGTGGCGTATTTGAGCATTACCTCCCGCGTTTTGCAGGGGACAAAATGCCTGCTTCTGCTCAAGGCGCTATCGTCAGTTTGGCTGACAAGATGGACACGATCGTAGGCTGCTTCTCTATCGGTATTGTGCCTACTGGTTCTCAGGACCCGTATGGTCTGCGCCGTATGGCAGCGGGAATCGTTACGATTTTGGTTGAGCGCGACTGGCAAATTTCTCTTGCCGATCTGTGGGATGCTGCGATGGAAGGCTATGTTGCACAAGGCGTAAACAAGAGAGCGGCAGAAGACGTGAAAAAAGACCTCGTAGACTTCTTCGCACTCCGTCTGAAAAATGTCTTGCAGGATCATGGCGTTCGTTACGATGTCATCGACGCCGTGCTTGCTGCCGACCTGACATTGGTTCCAGAGGTGCTGGCAAAAGCAAAAGCACTGATGGGAGCGGTACAAACAGAAGAATTCAAGCTGATTGTGGAGCAGTTTAACCGGGTGAACAACCTGGCGCAAAAAGCGGAAGCAGACAAGGTCAATGAAGCTCTGTTCGCTGAAGATGTGGAGCGTGCCTTGTATCAGGCATTCCAAGCTGTTCAGAAGGACGTAGACAGTCTGAAGGATCAAGAGAAGGTGCTCGCAACCTTGTCAACCTTGCGCCAGCCGATTAACGCATTCTTTGATAAAGTAATGGTCATGGCAGAAGATCAGGCAGTTCGTGCGAATCGTCTGGGGCTGCTCTTGCAACTTTCTCGTGTGCTTTATCGCTATGCGGATTTTTCCAAAGTTGTATTCGCGTAAACAAAATAAAACCGGTGCCTTCGTCTGAAAATCAGGCGGGGGCACCTTTTTTCCGCGTGAAAGAAGGAATATCCCGTCGAATAGAGTAATACTAGGAAGAGGTAAAGACAGAACCGGGGTGATTGGTCATCGAGCTTACCAAACGACAAGAGCACATCTTACAGATAGTGAAGGATGATGGACCGATAACAGGAGAACATATCGCGGAGCGACTGAATTTGACTCGCGCGACGCTGCGCCCTGATTTATCCATCCTCACAATGTCAGGATATTTAGAAGCCAGACCTCGGGTCGGGTATTTTTATGCCGGCAGACCCGCAAGCTCAGTCATAAGTGAACGGCTTCACAAGCTTCTCGTCAATGACTACAAGGCGGTACCGATTGTGGTTTCCGAATCCGCCTCGGCTTACGACGCTATCGTTACCCTCTTTTTGGAGGATGTTGGCACGTTATTCGTCGTCAATCAAAAAGGATACTTGGCTGGCGTGATCTCACGAAAAGACCTCCTGCGGGCTTCTTTAGGGAATAAGACGCTGGAGGATGTGCCGGTCAGCATTATCATGTCTAGGATGCCGAATATCATTACATGTGCACCTGATGAGACCTTGTACGCAGCCGCCAAAAAGCTGATTGATTTTCAGATCGATTCTCTGCCTGTCGTGAGGCCGAGCGAGGAAGATCCGAAGCATATGGAGCTGTTGGGGCGCGTCACCAAGACGACGATCGCGAAAGCATTTGTAGAATTGGGTAGCGAACCGAAAGTGTAGGAGGAGAAGCGATGCAAGGTAATCAGCGAGGACAGCTCATCTATGTAGTCTCAGACTCCATCGGCGAAACGGCCGAACTTGTCGTTCGCGCAGGAGCTAGTCAGTTTGATCGTTTTTTGTTTGATGTACAAAAGTATCCGTATATTGAAGACAAGGAATCGATTGACGAAATCATTGCTTCGGCAAAAGAATCGCGGGCAATGATCGTATTTACTCTGGTCATTCCGGAGCTTAATGCGTATATTACAAAACAAGCTGCTCTTCACGGAATTCCGGCTCTTGATGTTATGGGGCCTTTGATGAATACATTGCAGGGCATGTTGAAAGAGCCGCCAACAGGAAGACCGGGCTTGGTACGTCGACTGGATGAAGAGTATTTCCGCAAAGTAGACGCCATCGAGTTTGCCGTCAAATACGACGATGGTCGGGACCCACGCGGCCTGTTGCGAGCAGATGTGGTTTTGATTGGCGTTTCGCGTACTTCCAAGACGCCTCTTTCCATGTATTTGGCTAACAAACGACTTAAGGTTGCCAATGTTCCGCTTGTCCCGGAGGTAGAGCCACCGGAAGAATTGTTCCAACTGCCAGTAGAGCGGTGTATCGGTCTTACCATCAATCCGGAGCAATTGAACGGCATTCGGACAGAGCGTCTGAAGGCACTGGGATTGACTGCACAAGCAAATTACGCCAATCTCGAGCGGATTGCCGAAGAACTGGCTTATTCCAAACGCATTATTGAGCGCCTCGGATGTACTGTTATCGATGTTTCCAACAAGGCAGTAGAAGAAACGGCAAACATCATTTTGGAGATGATTCGAAAAAACAATCTCCGCAATGAAAGGAAATAGGCCAAAAGAAGGATTTTGGCGTTTTTTGTAGAAAATCAATTAGCCGGGATACTTATCATCCGTGATTTTCTCAGCGTTTATTGCCCTAAGAAATGTGGAAAAGTAGAAAAGAAGAAAAGAAGTTTGATGCAAAGAAGGAAATTGACGAATTTTGACGAACTAAATATTCTCACGTGCGATTCTCCTTATAAAGGTGGAAAGACATGACTGGTCCCACTTCAGATGAATTTGTAAATCAAGTGCGTGCCGCTGTCGACATCGTAGACGTTGTAGGAGAGTACGTTCAACTGAGAAAAAGCGGTCGTGCCTTTCTCGGTCTATGTCCGTTTCACTCTGAAAAGAGCCCTTCCTTCAACGTAAATGCAGAGCGACAGTTTTTTCATTGCTTTGGCTGTGGAGCAGGTGGGGATATCTTTTCCTTTTTAATGAAACTGGAGCAATTGACTTTTCCAGAGGCACTGCACAAATTGGCGGAGCGTGCCGGAATAGCTGTGCCCCAGCCGCAGCAAGTAGAGGATTCACCTGAAAAACGGATGAAGCATGCGATGCAGGAAGCGCATACGTTCGTTTCACGCCTCTACCACTACGTGCTAACGAAAACCCCCTATGGCGCAGAAGCGATGAAGTATCTCGCAAAGCGCGGAATGTCTGAGGCGACAATAGCCGAATACCAAATCGGATTCGCCCCGGATTCCTGGGATTTCGTGACGCAGCAGTTGACAAAGCGGGGATTTTCACAGGAATTGATGGTGGAAGCAGGGCTTTTGGCCAGGAGCGATGCAGGAAAAATCTTTGATCGCTTTCGAGGTCGCATCATGTTTCCGATCCAGGATTCCCAAGGTAACGTCATCGGATTTGGAGGGCGCTTACTGCAAGGATCGAAGCCCAATTCCAACCAAAAGTCTCAACCCAAGTATCTGAATAGCCCGGAAAGCCTTTTGTTCAACAAAAGTGCTACGCTGTTTAATCTTCATCGTGCGCGCCCCATTATTAGAAAGAGAAAAGAGGCGCTGTTGTTTGAAGGATATGTCGATGTCATATCGGCATGGCAGGCGGGTTTTATGCAAGGTATTGCCACTTTGGGAACAGCCTTGACGGAGCAGCAGGCCAGAATTCTTCGTCGCAATACAGAGTCAGTCGTACTTTGTTATGACGGAGATGCTGCAGGACAAGAAGCAACGAGCAAAGCGATTCACGTTTTGCAGCAAGCCGGTTTGATCGTTCGAGTAGCTCCACTTCCACAAGGAGTGGACCCGGATGATTACATCCGCCAGCATGGGGCTGAAGCATTTTCCCAGCAGGTATTGTTACAGGCGATGCCGATTACGGCTTTCCGTCTGAAACATTTGCGCAGTCAGTTCGTAATAAAAGATGAGACGGACAAAGCTCGCTTAATCGCGAAGGCGGTCGAGATCATCAACGAGCTTAGCAGCCCGGTGGAACGGGACATGTACCAACGGCAATTGGCTGAAGAATACTCCCTTACTCTCGGTGATCTCAAATGGGAGTCCAAACGCGCCTACAATCAGCAAAAAAGTGAGCGCCAAAGGGATAAAGTGACGCCAGCATGGAATAATAGTATAAATAATGGCAAAGTTACGCTCGCGAAATCACTGCCACCCGCTTATCACACGGCTGAGCGCATGCTGCTTTACTACATGATGCGGAACGTAGAAATCGCTGCCCGCGTCCAACAAGAATGCAGCGCCCACTTTCAGGTGGATGAACACGATGCGCTGGCTGCCTACCTGTACGCCTACTATGCAGAGGGAAACCCGGAAGACCCTGGAAAGTTTATACATTATGTGCAAGACGATTTGTTAAAGCAATTAGCCTCGGGATTGGCCATGATGGAGTGCAACAACGACGTATCTGAGTTGGAGATCGGTGACTACATCAAACAAGTGAATAACTACCCGAAGCGTGCCGAGTTGGAACGATTGCGCGATGAGCAGCGGAGCTTACACCTCCAAGCGGCCGCAGCGGACAGCGAGGATGCGCGCAAACAACTTGAACTTCAAGCAGCCGTTACAGGGATGAAGATTCTTGAATTGGAAAATGCTTTAAAAGAAGGGTAGCTTCAGATCATTCCCGGGGAAGGAGGGAAAGTAGATGAACAAGCAAAATATCACTTCCGACATGGAAGCAATGTCCATCGAACAAGTGAAGGAACAGTTGGTCGAATTAGGCAAGAAACGCGGCGTGTTGTCGTATAAAGAAATTACGGATCGCCTGGCAGGTTTTGAGCAGGATTCTGATCAAATGGATGAGTTTTTTGAATATCTTGGTGATCAAGGCATTGAGATTAACAACAATGAGAATGAAGATGACGATGATGAAGTCGATCAAATGATCATCAAGGACGAGGACAACGAAGAATTTGATTTTGACGATCTCTCCGTTCCGCCTGGAATCAAGATCAATGACCCTGTACGGATGTATCTGAAGGAAATTGGTCGAGTTCCTCTGCTCTCCGCAGAAGAGGAGATTAAACTGGCACAGCGAATTGAACAAGGTGATGAGGAAGCCAAAAGACGTTTGGCTGAGGCGAACTTGCGATTGGTTGTATCGATCGCGAAGCGTTATGTAGGACGCGGTATGCTATTCCTCGACTTGATTCAAGAAGGGAACATGGGCCTGATTAAAGCGGTGGAAAAGTTTGACTATCGCAAAGGCTACAAGTTCAGTACGTATGCGACCTGGTGGATTCGCCAAGCGATTACCCGTGCTATTGCAGACCAGGCTAGAACGATCCGGATTCCGGTTCACATGGTGGAAACGATCAATAAATTAATCCGCGTTTCCCGTCAGCTTCTGCAAGAGCTAGGTCGTGAACCTATGCCAGAAGAAATCGCTGAAAAAATGGATCTTACTCCGGAAAAAGTTCGGGAAATCATGAAGATTGCTCAAGAACCAGTATCCCTGGAGACTCCAATTGGGGAAGAAGACGATTCCCACTTAGGTGATTTCATTGAGGATCAGGATGCATTGGAGCCATCTGATGCCGCTGCCTATGAACTTTTGAAAGAACAGTTGGAAGACGTTTTGGATACATTAACAGACCGGGAAGAAAATGTACTGCGTCTGCGTTTTGGGCTAGATGACG
The DNA here is from genome assembly GCF_021270385.1 of Brevibacillus sp. AF8. Taxonomy (NCBI): domain Bacteria; kingdom Bacillati; phylum Bacillota; class Bacilli; order Caryophanales; family Paenibacillaceae; genus Brevibacillus; species Brevibacillus sp. AF8. The sequence goes on from NZ_JAGQDN010000016.1 coordinate 131,029, forward strand.
GACGTACACGGACGTTAGAAGAAGTAGGCAAAGTGTTTGGCGTAACCCGTGAACGGATTCGTCAGATTGAAGCAAAAGCTCTTCGCAAATTGCGTCATCCGAGTAGAAGTAAACGCTTAAAAGATTTCTTGGAATAACCGATATAAGAAGTATGTGGCCTACGTTAGCCGACGTAGGCTTTTCTTATTCATGAAGGAAAACACTTTTTGTCGTAGTTAGGAGGGGCCGCGTTGGACGACCAGCGCAAGCGCACAATCATCGCCGAAATTGAAAACTGGCGGCGCAACCATTTACTGCCTGAACATTACTGCATCTTCTTGTTAAACCTGTATACAGAAGGGGATCGGCCAAATACACCGGCGTCCGCAGGCGGGAATGAGCGAATGGGAACGGCACCGGGTGTGCTGTCAGGAAAAGTCAATTCAACATCATCTGTCACAAATACATATGCACCTAGAACTGTCTCTCCAGTGACGGGGAAAATGGTAGTGGCATGGCTCCTTGGTGCCTTTGTCATTGCTGGTTTGATCTTACTTGCTTTTCATTTTAACCGTTTTCAAACCCCAATGCAAATTACCATCTTTGCCTGTTTCGCACTCGTTTTCTATATTCTGGGACTCGTTTATCGAAGGTCGGCCCCGCCATTGACGCATTTATTCCTGGCTTTGTCTTTTCTGATCTTGATCGCGGGAGGCGTTTATTGTATCCAAAAATTGGATGGTAGCATGCCGTTCGTTCTGTTCTATTTAGGCTTTGTTTGCATGTTACTGTGCATCAGTGCTATTGTTTTCGGTTATGCTTATTTGCTCTATGCAGGCTTACTGGGTTTGGCCATCTTGTATGGCATTACAACCGTTCATCGGGTAGGGATAGACTATACTTGGTGGACATCGGAGTTGTACTGGGTACCGCTTGCGTGCTTGCTCACGGGTATGGGCTTCTTGATGAATAAGGCTAATTCGAAATGGGCGGGAGTATTTGCTGTATGTGGACTTGCCTTTTTCTTTGGTGCAGAGATACAGGCTCTGTATATTCCAGCAGCGAAGCGGGATATGATTCAATTGCTGTTGTTCATCAAGGTGTTCATCGCGTCCATTTTGTTTTTCTTCACGCGTGGATATTGGTATGCATGGTTGCGGCTGTAAGACTCGTTTTCCTCTCGCTGCTTATTTGTTACAATTTCTGAAGAGCGCAAACGGGGTGAATAGATGAACAACAAGTGGAAAGTATTAGTCGGTATTTTGCTGGCGGCTTTTTTTCTGGGTGGAGAAACAATAGCCAAATTTATGGGTGTACATACATACAGCATCGGATTCATAGCAGCATCTGTATCTTTTTTGGGAGCGATTTTATTAGGAGCACGCCGATCTTAGGCGTGTTTTTTTTTAGAAATTACCACATGAATCCAAAATCGTGGTGTATAATGGTAAGAGTATTCTGAACAAACGCTCAGTCAAAATTGTGTGTTTCTTGATAGTTCTTAACTAAAGCGTTTTCAAGGGGGCAGCGATTATGAACTTCGATTTGACTTCAGAACAACAAATGTTGAAAAAAATGATACGCGAGTTTGCTGATGAGGTAGTGGCGCCAGGAGCAGATGAACGCGATCAAACTAAACAATTTCCTGTCGAAATATTCAAGCAGATGAGCGAGCTGAACCTGATGGGTCTTCCCTTCTCTGAAAAATACGGGGGTGCGGGAGCTGATTCCACGAGTTTTGCAATCGTTGTAGAAGAGCTAAGTCGTGCATGTGGTTCTACAGGAATCACGTATTCGGCGCATATCTCGTTAGGTGGCGCTCCACTGGCTTTGTTTGGAACGGAAGAGCAAAAGCTGAACTATTTAAGCAAAATCTGTTCCGGCGAGAGCTTTGGCGCATTTGGCTTGACGGAACCGAATGCAGGATCTGACGCAGGTGGAACGAAAACGAATGCGGTCTTGGCTGACGGGGAGTGGACGATTAACGGCTCCAAATGCTTCATAACCAATGCTTCCTATGCTTCATTTCTCGCCTTGACAGCTGTGACTGACAAAGATCAGGGCTCACGTGGTATTACTGCTTTTATCGTTCCGACAGATGCACCGGGTTTTCAAGTACTGGCGAACTATGAAAAGCTCGGCTTGCACAGCTCTAATACAACCGAGCTCGTTCTTGAAAATGTGAGAGTGCCAGAGGAAAACGTCCTTGGAAAGCGAGGCGAAGGCTTCAAGCAGTTCCTCATTACACTTGATGGTGGGCGAATTGGGATCGGAGCGATGGCAGTAGGAATTGCTCAGGCTGCCTACGACAAGGCACTGCAATACTCGAAGCAGCGTACAGCTTTTGGGAATTCCTTGAGTCATTTTCAAGCGATCCAGCACAAGCTGGCGGATATGGCGATGCAAATAGAGCTGGCGAGAATGATGGTGTATAAAGCAGCGTGGCTGAAGGATCATGGTCGCAAATTTACGAAAGAAGCGGCTATGGCAAAATTGTATGCATCGGAGATTGCCATGTCTGCTACTCATCAGGCTATTCAGATTCACGGCGGCTATGGTTATATGCGGGAGTATCAGGTAGAACGATTTTTCCGCGATGCCCGACTGTTAGAGATCGGAGAGGGGACTTCAGAGATTCTGCGTAATGTTATCGCAAGAGAAATCGGTTGCTAGCCTTTTTGTGTTTGAGAACAAAGAGCATGACTGCCAGTGTTAACTGACAGCCATGGCTCTTTTTTTGTTTTTTACTTTTTATTGATCGCCAGGCTGTACAGTTGGGAATCCAAATCCACTAGCAATATCGTCTCCTAGAGCAGCGCTTGAGCCACCTTTGATGTCATTTCCTTTCGCGCGTTTTTGCAATTCCACGCGAACATTTTGAGAGCTCCAAGATGGATTGGAAGCCCAGATTTTTGCAGCCAAACCTGAAATGTGTGGAGTTGCCATGGAGGTTCCGCTGATGGAATTATAGCCTCCGTTATTCCATGTAGATTGAATAGCGCGTCCTGGTGCTGATACTTCCACATCGCGTTCTTGAATCACGTAGTCTCCCGCCTGCCCGCTCTTGCCACGAGAAGAGAAGTCAGCCACACGGTAGGTACCGTTTTGTTGAACATTCTCTAACGCTGCTACGGCTACTGTATTCACTAATGCTCCAGGGTAGCCAATGCTATTCACTGTCGGTCCAGAGTTACCAGCCGCAGCGACGACTAATACACCTTTTTGGTTTGCATACGTGATGGCACTTTCCATAAGGGTGCTCTTACCGCTAGAGCCAAGAGACATAGAGACGATCGTTTTCACGCCTAATTGAGCGGACTGGTCAGCAGCGTAACGAATAGCATAGGCAATGTCATCCTCATAGCCGGAACCGGAGTCATCCAATACTTTATATGCCCATAGCTTTGCATCTGGTGCTACACCATAAATACCTGCGCCACCACCGCCGTTAGCGAGAACAGTCCCGGCGACGTGTGTTCCATGACCATGCGCATCATTGCAAGCGCCGGTAACAACAGGAGAAGCTTGCGTGAAATCGTTGCACTGCTCTGCGTTAGCGGTTAGGTCCGGATGTTGCGTATACACGCCAGTATCCAGAACTGCAACACGAACATCTGCACCGCCAGTCGTAGAGGAGAGGGACTGGTTCTTATAGATTGCTTTAATTCCCCACGGAACGACTGCCGCAGGAGAGAACTCTGGCTCGCTTGCCTGATCTTCTTCTATATACTCAGCGATCTTTAATTTTTGCAATACTGTAATTTTTACATTGGGATCGCTTTTCAGTTGGTCAAGTTGATCGCTATTTACATCGAGGGTAAAGCCATCTTCGCCAAAATCATGGCGTACTTCCAAAGGTCCAGCAAAATAACCGGTTCTCACATCCGAATCTGACTGAATTAATACCCGTTCAGTTCCAAATTCATTGAATGAATCGTTACTTGCTGCCCCCACACCTGTGAAGACACTCATCACTAGCGCCGATGAGAGTAATCCCATTCCCCACCACTTGCCGGTTCTTTTTTTCATACTGTTCTCCTCCTTAAAGAGTATTTAGTTTATGTAGTTCGTGATGTTCATGGCGTTAATATACATATCTGTAAAAAATTTGTAAATATTTATTTATTAAAATAAAGTTCACAATTTAATAAAAATTAAGTTAAATTACATAAAACATCAAAAAAACAACGTCATATTTAAAAAAATCGCTTGTAATTCCGAACATTACATCCAACGTAACAGTCACCTGAAGCTTCCTGACTGTCACACATGGTTCCCCCTTAGTTGCCATATCTTTTGTTGGGTGCAACAGCGAGGATTTTGTCGTTCTTTGCTGAGTATCTGTTAGGGATTTAGCATTTCGCAATTGCTGCCAAATAGGGTAGAATAGAGGCAACGGAAGGTGAGTATACAGATGACATCAGTATCAATATCCAAGCGGCTACAAACGATTGCCCGCTATTGTCCAGAAGGAGCCCGCGTCGCCGACATCGGGTCGGATCATGCGTTGTTGGCTTCTTATTTGCTTGTAAAAGGAATTGCTTCTTTCGTAATCGCAGGCGAATTGAATGAAGGGCCTTTTCAAGCGGCACAAAAACAAATACATACATTGCAGGTAAAAGACCGCGCTTCGGTGCGTAAAGGAAACGGGCTCGCGGTAGTACAACCAGGCGAAGCAGATGTGATCTGCATTGCTGGGATGGGCGGACAATTGATCGTTTCCATTTTGGAAGCAGGAAAAGACAAACTGGAAGGCGTACAACGCCTGATTCTGCAACCAAACGTAGGAGAAGAAGCGGTTCGCCTGTGGATGATAGAGAACGGTTGGCAGTTAATTGCCGAGTCCATTTTGCAGGAAGACGGCGTGATTTATGAGATTCTCGTCGCAGAACGAGGCAATCCTACCTTGCCGTATGAGGGCAAAGATCGTACACAGCAAGAGCTCCTGCGCATTGGTCCATTTCTTTGGATGGAAAAATCAGAGGTATTACAAGAGAAGTGGCTGCATGAGCATGAAAAATGGCAAAAGATCATCGTTCAATTAAAGCGTTCGGACAAGCCGGAAGCAGCAGAACGAATAAAAGAAATCGAAGCAGAAGTAAAATGGATCGATGAGGTGATCGCATGCTTGCGCACGGACAAACAGTAATTCAATATATAGAACGTCTGGCACCTAAATCGTTGGCGATGGAAGGCGACAAGATTGGTCTTCATGTAGGCACCTTGCAAAAAAAGGTAAAAAAAGTGATGATCGCACTAGACGTACTGGAATCTGTGGTGGATGAAGCAATCGCAGAGGGTGTCGACCTGATTGTGGCCCACCATGCCGTCATATATCGACCACTGAAACACCTGAGGACGGATCTCGCCGCAGGACGCGTGTTCGAAAAGCTGATCAAGCACGACATTGCGGTATATACAGCCCATACCAATTTGGATGTTGCGTACGGGGGAATGAACGATTGGCTTGCAGAAGCGGTTGGACTCACTGACGTAGATGTACTGGATGTTCTTTCACGAGAGGCTTGGAAGAAGCTCATCGTATTCGTGCCTGCTACCCATAAGGAAGCAGTGTTTTCTGCACTTGCTGAAGCGGGTGCTGGGCATGTAGGTAACTATAGCCACTGTTCTTTTCAGACAGAAGGCACTGGAACCTTTTGGCCAGGGGAAGGAACGAATCCCCATATCGGTTCGAGAGGTCAACTGGAAAAAGTAGAGGAAGTTCGCATCGAGATGATTGTTCCTGCGTCCAGGCAATCGGCTGTGGTCAAAGCAATGCTTGCTGCCCATCCCTACGAAGAAGTCGCCTATGACATCATTCCACTAGAGCAATCAGGAACTGTGTACGGAATTGGGCGTATCGGCAGTCTGCCTACACCACTGACGCTCCGTGAGTTTGCTTTGCTCGTCAAAGAACGGTTTGCCCTACATGGTCTTCGCGTAGTTGGTGACTTGGATGCGACAGTCAAAAAAGTAGCGGTAGTAGGTGGAGACGGCAGCTCCTTTGTTTCCAAAGCCATTTTTAAAGGCGCGGATGTTTATTTAACAGGAGACATTGGCTATCACACCGCACACGATGCGCAAGCGGAAGGCTTGTCGATCGTAGATGCTGGTCACAATATCGAAAAAATCATGAAGGAAAAGCTGGCAACCATCTTGCTTGAGCAATTGCAGGCAAATGGTTACGAGACAGAGGTTATTCCTTCGCGCGTGCACACAGATCCGTTCCAGTTTGTTTAAGACGTAGCAGGACCAACCTTTTGTTGCCTGCCAGATGAAGTGTAGGAGGATTTTATGTGCAAAAACTAATCCGGACGATTTCTTGTGGATTACTGACATTAAGCTTACTCTCCCCCGGCGTCGCATCAGCGGCTGGGGGCTTATTGCCATACAATGACATCAGCAAGCACTGGGCGAGAAAAGCAATCATTCAAGGTGTGCAGCTCGGTTTGTTTGAGGCTGGTCCCAATGTTCCGAAGTTTTACCCAAATCGTGACATGACGCGTGCGGAATTTCTTGTCATGGTCGATCGTCTTTATTACGGCGGGCAGTATCAGATCTATCCCCTTACTTTCTTATCCGAGCATTCGGAGTGGGCGCGGGCAGAAGGTTTTCAGGAACCGTATTTGCCGTATAAAGATGTTGATCGCCTGACGTGGATGTACAAACCGACGTTGCGCGTCTCCACGATCTTGGATAGACTGTACGGTCCAAATGCGATTCAGTATATTTTTCCTGGTGAGATGATGAATCCGAATCAACCGATCACCAACGAAGAAGCTGCCAAGATATTGCAAATGTTCACGATGTCTCCAGATAGTAAAAATGCTTGGGAAGAAGTGAGTTCCTGGGGATGGCTAAAGGGAGAAAAAACGGATCGGGTGAAGCGGGGAGATGCTGCAGTCGCTGCTGATCGCATGGTGGATTATTTCCTTCAGGATGGAATCATGCCTCTGCTGGATTACGACGGGAAAAAGTTCCCCATGGTCCCGGATATCGATGAGGTATTGCCGTTATTCGCAACCTATACAGATCCCAAAACAACAGAAGAACAGATTTATGTAGATGCGGCTGCCGCTATTCGCAGTAGAAATGATAGTGAAGAGACCTTCGAACAGTTACGCAAGCTGGCGGATTCCTCCTTCCCTAATCAAGTCGGTGTTCACTATTTATTGAGCTGGAATCCTGAAACACCGATTGAAACCAATCTCGAGGAAGCTTTTCTTGCTATCGATGCTTACTTCGAAGACAAAATCATTCTCCCGGACACACTCGGGCTGTTGAGTGCCAATGTGTATGATATTTCCTTGCAGCTAGGGAACAAGGATCAAAGCCAATACAAAAAAGTGCTCGACCGACTTGGTGCTTATGAACAAAAAGTGAAGCAAGATTCCAAAGAATGGGAATCGCTCGCCATGTATTTGGGGGCAATGGAAATCAGGAGTGGTCAGGGAGACCTGGCGATGGCACGTTACAAGCGATTTGCCGACAGGAGCCCGGAGGCATTGTTGAATACTTCCTATTATTATTTGCAGGAAGGACGCATGCAGGAAGCAGAAGAAGTTCTTGCTACGATGAAACCGAAAGCGTCAGACAGCAGAATGAATCAGCTGCACAAAATGTTGCGTCAAGAGTTCGCATCTTTAAAAGATCAGCCAGCTATTATTTCTGATTTGGGATACTCTTTGCGCCTGTTGGATAATGCCGACACCTACCAAGTGAAGGGTGAAGCGGTATTGAGTGGATTGACGTTCTCCTATACGCAGGATGTTAACAAGGAAAAACAAATAAGCAAAATATCCGGCTTTTATCAATCTCCGCAAAAGCTAATATCAGACAAGCTGCTCTCCTATACAGATGGGAAAACAAACACGCAATACTCGTATGATACGGATCGGCAGACATGGGACAAGAGCAAAACGGACAAAGTTGACTTCTTGCACGAGTGGGTTGGTGCTGTCAAGGTAGCTGATCGGGCCAAGGAGCTTCATGCACGCTACTACAAACAATCATACGGGAAGTACGACGTCATTACGGAGTGGATTCCGGGCTCTATGCTGGTAGAGAAATCAAAGAAGGTTATGCTCGGACAAGGAAAAGTGAAAGAGGTTCCCTTGTTCATGAACAAGTATTATATTGATCGAGCTAGCGACCAGATTGTCAAACATACATGGCGTTATGAAGAAATTTATGAGGGCGACGAATACGTAGCCTATTCGGGTACCGACCAGTATGACTTTACAAGCAATGTTGAATTCTCGATACCTGATGATGTTCGAAAAGGGGTGGCGCCATGAAACGAATTAGTCAATGGGCAGTAGCAACAGTACTGCTATTCACAACTGTTCTTCCCGTGCAAGCGGCAGAGTATCCTTTCGAGGAAACAGAAGAAGTGTTCCAGCATGTCATAGAAAGCCACTTGAGCAAACCGACAGCCAAACAATTGGTAAAAGGAGCTTTAGAGGTGGTCAGTGAGCAGGCCAAAGAGAAAAAACAGCTTCAGTTCAAATTTTCAGAAGAAGATGACACCTGGGATGAGTTGGAATTGAGGCTCGAAGAATGGCAGAAGAAAGGCGGGTTTGATACGCCGACGATGAACACTTGGGCGATTGATGGAATGCTTTCCACGCTGAATGACCCACACAGCGTATTTTTTACTCAAGATGAATTGCGTCTGTTTCAATCTGACGTTGAAAATCAATTCGTTGGATTTGGCTTTCGTCTGCGGCGTCAAAATGATCATATTATCATCCGTGAAATCGTTCCGAATTCTCCAGCAGCCGCATCTTCTTTGCAACGAGGCGATCAATTGATCAAAGTCAATGAGACCTCGTTGGTCGGAAAGACTTTTGAAGAAGCGTATGCTTATTTGAAGGGCAACGAAGGGACTGAAGCCGTTCTTACAGTATATCGTCCATCTGACAAACGGGAGCACCAGGTAAAGTTGAAGCGTGTCTCCATGACCTTGCCGGAAGCGGAAGGACAGATGTTTACGAAAGGCGCGGTTGGCTATATCAGTCTTGAAACATTCGGATCAGAAGGAGCTATCCAGGTAAGGGATAAGCTTGCTGAACTTTCCCGTGTGCAAAAGCCGTTGTCCGGATTGGTGTTAGACCTGCGGGATAATGGCGGGGGATACTTGTCCACAGCACGGGATATCGCGAGCCTCTTTATGGAAGAAGGCTTGCTCATGTATACCACGAATCGCAATGGGGTAGAGGTAGAGACGTGGGTACGAAATGGACAGGATATCGGCATTCCTGTGCGAATTTTGGTAAACGGTGGAACAGCTTCTGCATCTGAGCTGTTGTCGGGTGCGCTGCGTGATCATGGCATCGCCAAGCTTGTGGGTACCAAAACATTTGGAAAAGGAAGTGCCCAACAAGTTATTCCGTTGTCGGACGGTGACGCACTCAAGCTAACACTGAACGAATATTTTACGCCTAAACATACTGTTGTGAATCACGTAGGCCTTCAACCTGATATGGTTGTGGAGGATTATGGAGCACAAGTGGTTGAAGCCCTCCATTCATTAAAGGTCAATACGTGGGAACTGAGTGACGCAGAAGGCGATACAGTCATCAATGGAATTCCTTTCCCGACGGTGGATCCTCTCTTTAAACAAACGCCTCAAGGGCTGCAAATCCGAGCTGCTGTACTATCGCATTTGCTGGGGGATTCGTCCATTGGGGAAAAAGATTACGTAGCACTAGCTCCGTTTTTGAAGAAGTATCCTGCACTGAAACTGCAAACGAAAAATGGTGTCAACATCCTCACATTTACTTCGTGAGCATGGTCCCCTGTCGCTATTGGCGAGCGGGGGCTTTTTCTTTTTCAGGCGTATACTCGGTCATGCAAAATCGAACACTATCAAGTGCGACTATGACTATTACGACAAGAAGGGTGGCAGCTGAATGAAAAAGGTCATACTTTTCCTGATCGACTCCATGATGCCTGATGTTCTGGAGCGATGCATTGCTGCCAATAAAGCACCGGCACTTCGGTTTTTCATGGAGCATAGCCAGTACATACCAGATTGTGTGACCGTGTTCCCTACAATGACGGCTTCGATAGATTGCTCCCTCATTACGGGGGTTTATCCCGATCAGCACAAAGTGCCGGGGTTAGTTTGGTATGATGCCGAACAGAAAAAAATGGTGAATTATATTAATGGGGCCGCTTCAATCCGAAAAATAGGCATTTCGAGCTGTGCGGGAAACGTCCTTTTTGATTTGAACGAACGTCATCTGAGCAAGGATGTAAAAACAATTCATGAGGTACTGGAAGAAAACAATCTCGTATCCGGTTCCATCAATGTTATCGCCCACCGCGGACATAAGCAGCATAAGGTGAAAATGCCGACCTTGCTGGATACAATTACATCCTTTTCCCTGCGCGAAAAAATGAGTGGTCCAACGATCATGAGTATGGGGACACTGGTAAGCCCGGCGTTATTTCGTACCGTCCCGTGGGATTTCTCCCAATCGGCTTTGGAAGGCTACGGAATTAATGATACGTATGCAATCGATGTTATGATTGAGGTGATTCGCAGCGGTCAGCAGCCACATTTTACGCTGGTCTATCTGCCGGAAAATGATCATAAACTCCATAATTCCCCGGAGGATGCCGTACAGCACTTGGCAGATGTAGACAAGCAATTGGCTCGTTTGCTGGATAGCTTCGCATCATGGGAGCAAATGCTTGAGAGAAATGTATGCATTCTGATTAGTGATCATGGACAGACCGTCATCGGAGAAAGTGAGGACCACAATATACCGCTGGATCGTCTTTTGGCGAATTTTTCGATCCATGCGCTTGGTACTGATGTGACATCAGAAGTGGAAGTGGTCATTTGCAATAATGAGCGTATGACTTATTTGTATCCAGTGAATGAGACAGATCCGCTTTCTATTGTAAAAGCGGTTAGTGTGGAAGAAAGAATTGATTTGATTGCTTGGAAAGAGGGCGAGAAGGTAAAGGTGCGTCGGGGAGGAACACAACAGGAAATGTGTTTTTGGCGAAACGGGGAGTATCAAGATGCGTACGGTTCTTCTTGGTCCGTTGAAGGGGACGTTTCCGTGTTGGATGTGCAATATGATGGAGAAAGTCTTTCTTTTGATACATACCCGGATGCTTTTTCTCGACTATACGGGGCATTGTTCTCGCAGACCGGTGACGTGGTAGTTGTTACTGCGGCCAAGAGCTATGAATTTTTATCGGAATGTGCTCCCACGCATTTAGGTGGAGGAAGTCACGGATCACTGCATAAGCAAGATTCGCTAATTCCGTTAGTAATTGCAGGTGCTTCAGAGATGTTTCCACTTCCAGCAAGACTGGTAGATGTCAAAGACTTTATTCTCCGTGAGCTGGGGATTCTGTCAAACTCAGATCCACAATGACCGGGACATGATCGGACCAATTGACAGGTAGCAGCTCGTAATGCTCAATATTCCAGTGATGGGAAGCGAAAATATAGTCCAAACGTCGGCGGAA